>NZ_JBFULZ010000088.1:0-15733 GCF_054049635.1 Cellulomonas sp. P5_C6
CAGCTCGGCGGCGAGCGAGGCGAGGTCGGCCGCCAGGTCGGGGTCCATGAGGTCCGGGCCCCCGGCCGCGGCCCGTCGGTAGCCCTTCTCGGTCACCGTGAGCGTCACGACGTGCGTGGTCGGCGCGGCGATCGTCGACATCACCCGGGCGGTGTCGGTGCCCGGGAACGCGACGTCCCGCAGCGATCCGATCAGGCGCAGCGACGTCTGGTCGGTGCCCTTGGTCAGGACGCCGTAGAGGCCGTCCTGGGGGGCCAGCTGCTCCACCACGCGGGCGCTGCGCTGCGTCACGCCGAGAATGCCCCAGCCCAGCTCGCCCGTCGCGGCCGCCGCGTCCTCGGTGAACACCGCCTGGTGCGCCCGGTGGAACGCGCCGAGGCCGAGGTGCACGATCCCGACGCTCACCGAGCCCGGGTCGAGCACGGGCAGCCTGACGGTCGGGGGCAGGCGGCGTGCATCGAGGGAGGCCAGGGCGGCGCGCGAGAGCCGGTCCGTCATTGTGCCGCCCCGGTCGCGCTGCTCGCCACGCCGGTCGACGCGCGGACCACCAGCTCGACGCCGATGCGCACGGTGGGGGCGTCGCCGCCGGCCGTCGCCGTGCTCGTGATGCCCTGCCTGCTCTGCGCAGCCGTGTCGAGCGCCGCGGCGAGCGCGGACTCCACGGCCGTCGGCACCGACCCCGTCTCGACCAGCAGATCGACGGCCGCGCGGCCCAGCCGGGCGAGCGGGACGGTGACCGTGGTGAGCGCCGGCGACACCAGGGTCGCGGCCGGGATGTCGTCGTACCCGACGACCGAGACGTCCTCGGGGACGCGGTTCCCGCGTGCCCTCAGGCGGCTGAGGACGCCGAGGGCGAGCAGGTCGTTGTGGGCGAGCACGGCGGTCACCCCGCTGGCCGCGACCAGGTCGCCGGCGGCCACGCCGCCGCCGAACACCGGCGGGAAGTGCCCGAGGTCGACCACCTCGACGCTGCGCAGGCCGTGCGAGGCGTGCTCGAGGCCGCGCCTCCGCTGGGCGTCGGACCACGAGCCGACGGGGCCGCCGGCGTAGCCGATCCGCCGGTGGCCCAGGGCGTGCAGGTGCGTCACGGACTGGCGGATCCCGTCGGCGTTGTCGATCACCACGGACGGCAGGCCGTCGTGCAGGCGGTTGACGAGCAGGAGCGGGACGTCGCGGTCGAGGACGTCCCGGCTGAGCCGGTCCAGCTCGGTCTCCGACATGCGCGGGGAGCAGAGCACGACGCCGTCCACCTGCGCGCCGAGGTGCCCGACGAGCTCGGCCTCGAGCCGGGGGTCCTCCTCGGCGTCCGCCACGAGCAGCGCGAACCCCAGGGCGCGCGCCCTGGCCTGGACGCCCTTGGCGACGGCGGCGAAGAACGGGTTCTCCAGGTCGGGCACGACGAGGCAGAGGTTGCCGGTGCGCCCGGTGATGAGCTCGCGCGCGGCGCGGTTGGGGCGGTAGCCGAGCTCCCGGGCGACGTGCTGGACGTGCTCGCGGCGGGCCGGCGCGACGAGGTCGGGGGCGCTGAGCGCGCGGGAGGCCGTCGCCGGCGAGACGCCGGCGGCCCGCGCGACGTCGCGCAGCGTGACCACCACGTGGCACCCCTTTCTGTGTCGGTCGACCGGGTGAATGCGATTTCAGCACGCTCCACCACGCCGCGGCAAGCCTGTTCTCGAGATGCGGGACGAACGCGGCCAGCCCCTTGTGGTCTGGGCACTCACCTGGTTGGCTGCGATGAATGCGTTTGCACCGCGAGTCATCGGGCGTCGCGGTATCCAGGTCGAGGAGGAGTCGATGGTCGGCGAGAAGGGCTGGTGGCTGCATCCGGACCGGGCGCTGCCCAGCGATCCCGCCGTGCGCCCGATCGCGCGGGAGATCCTCGCCTCGACCGCCGGTCTGCCGATCGTCTCGATGCACGGTCACGTCGACGCGGGCGTGCTGGCGCGCGACGAGCCGTTCGCGGACCCCGCGTCGCTGCTGGTGACGCCGGACCACTACCTGGTCCGGATGCTGGTGTCGCAGGGTGTCCCGCACGACGCCCTCGGGGTCCCGCGCGCGGACCGGCCCGGCGTGGCCGCGGACCCGCGGGAGGTCTGGCGCACGTTCGCCACGCACTGGTCGCTGTTCCGCGGCACGCCGACGCGCTACTGGCTCGAGCACGAGCTGGTCGAGGTGTTCGGGCTCGACGAGCGACCGTCGGCCGAGTCCGCCGACCGGCTCTACGACCTGCTGGCGGAGCGGCTGGCCGAGCCCGCCTACCGCCCGCTGGCGCTGTTCGAGCGGTTCGGGCTCGAGATACTGGCGACGACGGACGCAGCGACGGCCACCCTGGCCGACCATGCCGACCTCGCGGCCCGCGGGTGGGGTGGCCGGATCGTGCCGACGTTCCGGCCGGACGCGGTCCTGCACGTCGACCGCCCCGGGTGGCGTGCGGACGTGGCCCTCCTCGAGGAGCGCTCGGGCGTGCCCATCGGCGGGTACCGCGACCTGGTCCGGGCGCTGGAGGAGCGTCGGCGCACCTTCGTCGCGGCAGGCGCGCGCGCGACCGACCACGGGCACCTGTCGGCCGACACCACCCCGCTCAGCGCCGGCGAGGCCGAGCGGATCGTGTCCGCCGCCCTGCGGGGCGACGTGTCGGCCGCCGACGCGCAGGCGTTCTCCGGCCACATGCTCCTCGAGATGGCACGCATGTCCTGCGAGGACGGCCTGGTGATGCAGCTGCACCCGGGAGTCCTGCGCGACCACGACCCCGCCGTCGCGGCGCTCCGCGGACCCGACGTCGGCTACGACATCCCCGTGCCGACCGACTACGTGCACGGGTTGCGGCCGCTGCTCGAGGCGTTCGGCCACCACCCGAACCTGCGGCTGGTCCTGTTCACGGTGGACGAGGACACGTTCAGCCGGGAGCTCGCCCCGATCGCCGGCGTCTACCCGGCCGTGCGGCTCGGGGCGCCGTGGTGGTTCCTGGACACCCCCGACGGCATGCGCCGGTTCCGCGAGGCGGTGACCGACACGGCGGGGTTCGCCAACACCAGCGGGTTCGTCGACGACACGCGCGCGTTCTGCTCGATCCCCGCCCGGCACGACCTCGCCCGCCGGGTCGACGCCGGGTTCCTGGGCAGGCTGGTGGCCGAGCACCGCCTCGAGCTCGACGAAGCCATCGAGACCGCGATCGATCTCGCCTACCGGATCCCGCGGCAGGCGTATGCTCCACCGCAAGCGGCAAACGCTTTCCCGCCTACGAGCGCCGAGCCAGGCGTGGCGGCGACCGGCGACGAGAACGGTGCGAAGGAGCACGAGTGAGCGAGATCCTCCAGCGTCTGGCGGCCCACCGCCTGGTCCCGGTCGTCGTCATCGACGACGCGGCGCACGCGGACGCCCTGGCCCAGGCACTCGTCGACGGCGGACTGCCGGTCGCCGAGGTCACGTTCCGCACGCCGGCCGCCGGCGACGCGATCCGCGCGATGGCGGCCCGCGGCGACGTGCTCGTCGGCGCAGGCACCGTCCTGACCCCGGCACAGGTCGACGCCGCCGTGGCGGCGGGCGCGTCCTACGTCGTCTCACCCGGTACCAGCCGCGCGGTGGTCGAGCGCTGCCAGGAGCACGGCGTGCTCGCGCTGCCCGGCGCCGTGACGGCGACCGAGGTCCAGGCGGCGCTCGAGCTCGGGCTCACCACGGTCAAGTTCTTCCCCGCCGGCACGTCCGGGGGAGCCAAGGCCGTCGCGGCGCTCGCGGCGCCGTTCGGGGACGTCGGCTTCGTGCCGACCGGCGGCATCGGCCCGGCGAACCTGGCCGAGTACCTCGCGCTGCCGTCCGTGCGGGCCGTCGGGGGCTCGTGGATGGTCCCGCGCGACCTGGTCCGCGCGGGCGACCTCGATGCCGTCCGCGACCTCACGGCCGAGGCAGTGAGCCTCGTCGCACACCTCTGACCTGCGAGGAGTCCCCGCACATGTCCGACCTGCACATCCGCCCCGCGAGCGAGACGCGGTACGACGCGGTCTCCCTCGGCGAGGTCATGCTCCGCCTCGACCCCGGCGAGGGCCGGATCCGCACCGCCCGGTCCTTCCGGGTGTGGGAGGGCGGCGGTGAGTACAACGTCGCCCGCGGCCTGCGCCGGGCGTTCGGGCAGCGCACGGCGATCGTCACCGCGCTGGCGGACAACGAGATCGGGCGGCTGGTCGAGGACTGCATCCTCACGGGCGGCGTGGACACGTCGTTGCTGCGCTGGGTTCCGTACGACGGGGTCGGGCGCGCGGTGCGCAACGGGCTCAACTTCACCGAGCGCGGGTTCGGGGTGCGGGGCGCCGTCGGCGTGAGCGACCGCGGGCACACCGCCGCCGCGCAGCTGGCCCCCGGCGACATCGACTGGGAGCACCTGTTCGGCGAGCTCGGCGTGCGGTGGTTCCACACCGGCGGCATCTTCGCCGCGCTGTCCGACAGCGCGGCCGAGACCGTGATCGAGGCGGTGACCGTCGCCCGCAAGCACGGCACGATCGTCAGCTACGACCTCAACTACCGCCCGAGCCTCTGGAAGGCCGTCGGCGGGCAGGCGCGCGCGCAGGAGGTCAACCGCGCGATCGCGTCGTCCATCGACGTGATGATCGGCAACGAGGAGGACTTCACCGCCTCGCTCGGCTTCGAGGTCGAGGGCGTCGACGAGAACCTCAGCTCGCTCGAGCTCGACTCGTTCGCGGCGATGATCGACCGCGTCGCCCAGGAGTACCCGAACTTCCAGGTCATCGCCACGACCCTGCGCACGGTGCACTCCGCCACGGTCAACGACTGGGGCGCGATCGCCTGGTCGAAGGACACCGGCCTGGTCAGCGCGACCCACCGGGAACGGCTCGAGATCCTCGACCGCGTCGGCGGCGGCGACTCGTTCGCGTCGGGGCTGGTCTACGGCCTCCTGGACGGCCAGAGCCTGCAGACCGCCGTCGAGTACGGGGCCGCGCACGGCGCGCTGGCCATGACGACCCCGGGGGACACGACGATGGTCAGCAAGGCCGAGGTGCTCAAGCTCGCCGGCGGGGGCGGTGCGCGGGTCGACCGATGACGCCGGCGGGTGCGCGCGACCCGCTGACTACTCCGTGAAGCTCCACGAACCCACCGGGGCGTACGAGGAGTCCGAGATCGTCTCGCCCGCGCCGGGCTCCATCGGGTAGTGCTTCACGTTCCCGGCCCAGTAGCGCAGGATCCGGCCGAGCTCGCCGAGGACGTCGTCGGGGACGACGCCGGCGGACAGGTCGACCTCGAGCGTGAACTTCATCGGGGAACCTCCTGACGGGTGGCCTCCGACCGTACGTCCCCCCGCCACGGCACGGTCAAGAGCGGGAGCACAGGAGCGTCAGGTCACCGCGCCGAGCTGCCACGGCACGAACTCGTCGGCCCCGAGGTCGAGCTCCTCGGAGACGGTCTGCTGCCCGGAGGCGACGGCGATGATCAGCTCGAACAGCTCCTCGCCGACGGAGTCGACGGTCGCGGTGCCGTCGACGATCCGCCCGGCGTTGAGGTCCATGTCCTCGGCCATCCGCAGGTAGGTCGCGGTGTTCGTCGCGACCTTGATGGACGGCGTGGGCTTGCACCCCAGCACGGACCCGCGGCCTGTGGTGAACACGACGACCGTGGCGCCGCCGGCGACGAGGCCGGTCACGGAGACGGGGTCGTAGCCGGGCGTGTCCATGAAGGTGAACCCGCGGGCGGTCACGGGCTCGGCGTACTCGTAGACCTCGACCAGCTCGGCGGTCCCGCCCTTGGCGACGGCGCCGAGCGACTTCTCGAGGATCGTCGTCAGCCCGCCGGCCTTGTTGCCGGGCGAGGGGTTGTTGTCCATGGTCCCGCCGCCGGCGGCGGTGTAGCCCTTCCACCAGTCGAGCCGATCGAGCAGCTTCTGGCCCACGGAGCGGGAGACCGCGCGCCGCAGCAGGAGGTGCTCGGCGCCGAACACCTCGGGGGTCTCGGCGAGGACCGAGGTGCCGCCGCGCGCGACCAGCAGGTCGGAGGCGTGGCCGAGGGCGGGGTTGGCGGTGATGCCGGAGTACCCGTCGGAGCCGCCGCAGTTGAGCCCGAGCACGAGTGACGAGACGGGCGCGGGGGTGCGGCGCAGCGCGTCGATGCCGGGGAGCATCGTCTCGATCGCCGCGACGCCGGCGCGCACGGTGGCGCGGATCCCGCCGGTCTCCTGGATGACGAGCGTGGTGACGGGCTTGTCGGCGGGCAGCGTCAGCCCGTCCAGGAGGGACTGCGCGGGGATCATCTCGCAGCCCAGGCCCAGCACCAGCAGGCCGGCGATGTTCGGGTGGTCGGCGTACCCGCGCAGGGTGCGCCGCGTGATCTGCGCGCCCTCGCTCGTCGGCACCAGGCCGCAGCCGGTGTCGTGGGTGAGCGCGACGACCCCGTCGGCGTGCGGGTAGGCGTCGAGCGCGCGGCCGCGGAACTGGTCGGCGATCAGGCGGGCGGTCGACGCCGAGCAGTTCACGGACGTGACGATGCCGACGTAGTTGCGGGTGCCCCAGCGGCCGTCGCTGCGGGCGTACCCGTCGAAGGTCCGGACGGGCCCGGCGGGSGTCGGSAGSGTGACGCGGGCGGTGCCGAACTCGTAGGCGCGCTCGTCGTCGTCCATGCCGAGGTTGTGGCTGTGCACGTGGTCGCCGACGGCGATGTCGCGGGTCGCGCGGCCGATCGACTGCCCGTACTTGTGCACGGCGGCGCCGGCGGGGACGGCGCGGAGCGCGAGCTTGTGACCGCGCGGCACGCTCTGGTTGACCACCAGCGCGTCGAGCTCGGTGCCGGACTGCAGGTCCCGTGTCGCGACCCCGACGTCGTCGTCCGGGCGCAGCACGAGCACGCAGTCAGCCAGGGCGAGCGTCATCGGCGTCCCTTCCACGTGGAATCTACCCGCAGGATATCGCTTTCCCGACGAAGGTACCGGCGTTGCCCGGCCCGAACGTGCCGCGCGGCCGGGGCAAGCGCCTACCCTCCAGACATGGCCGCTTCCGTCACCCTCAGCGACGTCGCACGCGAGGCAGGCGTGTCGCTCGCCACCGCCTCGCGCGCCATCAACGGCAGCGCCAACCGCACGGTCCGCGCGGACCTGCGCGACCGGGTGCTCGCCGCGGCGACCCGCCTGCGCTACACGCCCGACGCCAACGCGCAGGCGATGGCCCGCGGCCGCACGACGTCGCTGGGCCTGGTGGTGCACGACATCGCCGACCCGTACTTCTCCTCGATCGCGGCGGGCGTCGCGCGCGCGGCGCAACGGGCCGGCCTGCAGGTGACGCTGGCCAGCACCCAGCACGACCCGAGCCGCGAGAGCGGGCTGGTCGACCTGCTCAAGCGGCAGCGGGCGCGCGCCATCGTCATCGCCGGCGGCCGGCTGGACGACGAGGCCACCAACGACGAGCTCCGCGCGGCGCTCGCCGACTATCGCGCGGTGGGTGGCTCCACCGCGCTCATCGGCCAGCCCATCCTCGGTGTCGACTCCGTGGTGATCGACAACGCGCAGGGCGCCGGCGACCTGGCCAAGGCGCTGCACGGGCGCGGCTACCGGCGGTTCGCTGTGCTGGCCGGTCCCGCGGGCCACCTGACCGCGCGCGAGCGCAGCGAGTCCTTCCGCGGGGCGCTGGCCGAGCTGGGCAGCCCGGTCCCGGACAGCGCCGTGCTCACCAGCGCGTTCACGCACGAGGGCGGCGAGGACGCGATGCGGACGCTGTTGCGCGGCGGTGACCTGCCGGAGCTGGTGTTCGCCGTCAACGACGTCATGGCCCTGGGCGCCCTCGCGGCCGCGCGCGAGGCGGGCGTCCGGGTCCCGGACGACATCGCGCTCGCGGGGTTCGACGACATCTCGACGCTGCGCGACGTCGTCCCGGCGCTGACCACCGTGCGGATCCCGCTGGTCGACGTGGGCATCGCCGCGACCGAGCTGGCCCTCGCGGACGCCTCGGACGAACCCCGGCTCACGCACGTGCCCACCGAGGTGGTCCTGCGCGACTCGACGCCGGGCCTCTGACATGACCCAGCCGATCGTCGAGATCCACGTGCCCCTGACCCCGGACCCGGACGTCGCCCCGGGTGCGTACCCGTTCCCGTGGATCGACGACATCGAAGAGACGCTCGAGCTCGGCGCGGAGGACGGCGTGTACGAGGTGTACGACGACGCCGAGGAGCTGGGCGACGAGTACGTCTTCTTCATCACCGGCGACGAGGAGTCGGACCTGCTCGTCGTCGCGACGCAGGTGGCCAACCTCGTCGGCGTGCCGGACGGGACGTTCGCCGTGGTGACCGACGAGGACCAGCAGGACCTCGGCACGGGCCGCCGCGTGGAGCTGTCGAGCTAGTCGTCCCAGGGCGCGCGGGCTCCGGTCGCCGAGTCCTCGAGGCCGAGCAGGTGGGTGGCCATCCGCAGCCGCGCACGGTCGGGGTCGCGGGCCGCGACGGCGGCCAGGATCGCCTCGTGCTCGACGAAGGCGCGGTCCTCAGCGCCCTCGTCACTCAGCCCGCGCCAGAGGCGGGTCCGGGAGGCGCGCCCGGCCAGGCCTTCCACCAGAGCGGCGAGCACGGGGTTGCCCGACGCCCGTGCGATCTCCTCGTGGAAGGCGAGGTCGGCGTCGACCAGCCGGTCGTGGTCGAGCGGGTGCTGGACCAGCGCGCGGGCGGTCTCGTCCAGCACGGCCCGCAGCCGGGCGAGCCCGTCGTCGTCGATGTGCAGCGACGCCAGGCCGGCGGCCTCGGTCTCCAGCAGGCGCCGGACCGCGTGGAAGGCCGCGGCGTCGTCCTGCAGCTCGGCGACGAACCCGACGGGCGCGAGCAGCAGCGCGGGGTCGAGCGTCGTGACGTAGGTGCCGTCGCCGTGGCGGGAGTCGAGGATGCCGAGGGTGCCGAGCGCGCGGACCCCCTCGCGCAGCGAGCCGCGGGACACCCCGAGGGTCGCGGCGAGCTCCTTCTCGGCCGGGAGCCGCTCGCCGGCCCGCAGTCGCCCGTCGAGGATCATCTGCTTGACCCCGTCGACGACGTCATCGGAACGTGACACGGAGCGAACCTAGCGGTCGGCGGGTCAGAAGGCGTCGAAAGGCAACCCGTACACCCGGGTGGCAGTCCCTCCGAGCACCAGCGCGCGGTCGGCGTCGGGGAGGCCGTCGACGGTGCTGCGCAGCCCGTGCCAGACCTGCGCGTACGAGTCGCCCTCGAGCAGCGCGTAGGGCCAGTCGCTGCCGAGCATGAGCCGGTCCGGCCCGAACGCCTCGAGCGCGCGCTCGACAGACGGGAGCAGGTGGTCGGGCCGCCACCCCGCTCCCGCGGCGGTGGCCAGGCCCGAGAGCTTGGCGACGACGTTCGGCAGCTGGGCGACCGCCCCGAGCAGGGCCGACCAGTGGGCCCAGGCGTCCCGGTCGCCCGCGCGCTGCGCCGCGATCGGCGGGGAACCGAGGTGGTCGAGCACGATCGTGAGCTTCGGGTGCTTCTCGGCCACGGTGGCGACGTGGGCCAGCACGGTCGGGTTCGGTGTCCGCAGGTCGAAGGTCAGGCGCCGCTCGGTGAGGAGCGAGAGCCCGTCGTCGACGGCCGGCCGCAGCAGCCAGTCGGGGTCGCGCTCGTCGTGCACCCGGTGGCCGATGCCGACGATCGGCTCGCGCCGCCACTTCTCCAGCTGGGTCGCGGCCTCGTCGGGGGCGTCCAGCGGCACCCATGCCACCACGCCGGCCACGCGCGGCGAGGACAACGCCTGGAAGAGCATGAGCTCGGAGTCCGCGCGGTTGTCGGCGGCCTGCACCAGCACCACCCACGCGACGCCCTCGTCGGCGAGCTGGTCCTCGATGTCCGGCACCCGGAACTCGCGGTGCAGCGCCGTGTTCTCGGACGTCATCCAGGGGTAGTGGACGGCGTCGGGATTCCACACCTGCAGGTGGGCATCCACGACGTCGGGCATGTGCCGACGCTAACAGTGGTCCGATCTCTGGGCCTGACGGCCCGGCGGTTCCTCATCGAACCCTCATCAAGGGGTCGATTCATCGGAGGTCTTGCCTAGCGGCCGACCGCGTAGCCCTGCATCCCGCGGGGGTTGGCGGCGGCGACGAGCAGTCCGTCCGACCGCACGCCGGCCGCGCTCAACCGTCCGAGCTCCCACGGGCCGGTGGTCTCGATCGCGTGACCGCGCTCGGCGAGCCCGTCGATCACGTCGGACCCGAGCCGCGACTCGACCACCAGGCCGCGCGGCGTGTGCGTGCGCGGGTAGAACGAGCCGGGCACGTGCGACGAGTGCCAGGCGGGAGCGTCGATCGCGGCCTGCAGCCCGGCGCCGCCCAGCATGTGCCGCAGCAGGAACGGGACGGTCCACTGGTCCTGCTGGTCGCCGCCGGGCGTGCCGAACGCGAACCCGGTCCCGTCGTCGTCCAGCAGCATCGCCGGGCTCAGGGTGGTGCGCGGCCGCTTGCCGGGCGCCAGGCTGTTGGGGAGCCCGGGCTCGAGCCAGAACATCTGCGCGCGCGTCGGCAGGGCGAACCCGAGGCCGGGCACCACGGGGCTCGACTGCAGCCAGCCGCCCGACGGCGTGGCGGACACGCGGTTGCCCCAGCGGTCGACGACGTCCACGTGGCAGGTGTCGCCCGGGCTCAGTCCTAGCGGCGAGACGGTGGGTTCGCCGACGCCGACGCCGGAGCTCTCGCGGGAGTCCCACAGGCTCGCCGACACCCGCGGCACGCGCCCGTCGGGGGAGCCGGGCAGGAGGCCCTCGGAGGCCATGGGCCCGACGAGCGCGGCCCGCGCCGCGGCGTACTCCGGGGACAGCAGAGTCGCCAGCGGGACGTCCGGCACGTCGCCGTACCATGCCTCCCGGTCCGCGAACGCGAGCTTGGCCACCTCGACCACGGTGTGCACGAGGGCGAGCGTGTCGTTGCTGCGCACCAGCCCGGCCACGTCGAGCGCGTCGAGCATGGCGAGCTGCTGCAGGAGCACCGGACCCTGGCCCCACGCGCCGGTCTTGTGGACGGTCCGGCCGGCGAAGCGCAGGGACGTCGTCGGCTCCTCCGTCGCGCGCCAGGCCGCCAGGTCCGAGGCTCGCAGGAACCCCGTGTGCCGCCGGCCCGACGAGTCCTGCACCGCGACCGACGACTGGAAGTCGTCCACCGCCTCCGCGACGAACCCCTCGTAGAACGCCCGCCGCGCCGCCTCGATCTGGGCCTCCCGCGTCCCGCCGGGCACCAGCAGCCGCTCGAACGTGTCGGCCAGCGCCGGGTTGGCGAACCGGGTCCCCGCGGCGGGGACCTGGCCGTGCCGCAGGTAGACCGCGGCGGACGTGGGCCAGTGCTCGGTGAACAGGTCGGCGACGGTGGCGATGGTCCGCGACGCGGCSCGGACCAGCGGGTASCCGTCGCGCGCRTAGCCGATGGCSGGSGCGAGCACGTCGGCSAGSGGGAGSGTGCCGTACCGCGCGAGCAGGTCGAGCCAYGCKCCGAACGCCCCCGGCACCACGGCGGCGAGGTGGCCGGTCCCGGGCACCAGGTCGAGCCCCAGGTCGCGGTAGGCGTCGATGRTGGCCGCGGCCGGAGCGGAGCCCTGCCCGCAGACGACGAAGGTGTGCCCGTCGGAGGCCCGGTGCCCGATGATCGGCGCGTCGCCGCCGGGCCCGTTGAGGTGCGGCTCGACCACGCTGAGCGTGAACCCGGCCGCGGCCGCGGCGTCGAACGCGTTGCCGCCGGCCTCGAGCGTGCGCATCCCGACCGCCGACGCCAGCCAGTGCGTCGAGGCGACCATGCCGAACGTGCCGAGGAGCTCGGGGCGGGTGGTGAACATCCGTCGATCCTGCCGCAGCGGGCGGGCGCTCACACCCCGCCGTCGAACCCCAGCTGCCGCCAGGCCTCGTACACGCCGACGGCGGCGGCGTTCGAGAGGTTCATGGACCGCCTGCCGGCGAGCATCGGGATCCGGACGCCCGCCGTGACCCGGGGGTGCGCGAGGACCTCGTCCGGCAGGCCGGTGGGCTCGGGCCCGAACAGCAGGACGTCCTCGTCGGCCCACGCGACGTCGGTGTGGTGCTGCGTCGCCTGCGTGGTGAACGCGAAGACCCGGCCGGGCAGCGCGGCCAGCAGGGCGTCGAACGAGGGGTGCACGACCACGTGCGCGAGGTCGTGGTAGTCCAGGCCGGCCCGCCTCAGCCTCGCCTCCGACAGGTCGAACCCGAGCGGCTCGACCAGGTGCAGGGTCGCGCCCGTGCCCGCGGCCATCCGGATCGCGTTGCCGGTGTTGCCGGGGATGCGGGGCTCGAAGAACGCGACGTGCAGCACGGGCCGATCCTACGGATAGCGTTGTCTCATGCCCTTCCTCGCCGACGACGCCCGGTACGACTCCATGACCTACCGCCGGACGGGCCGCAGCGGCCTGGACCTGCCGGCGCTCTCGCTCGGCCTCTGGCACAACTTCGGGGGCACCACGCCCCTGGACACGCAGCGCGCCGTCCTGCGCCGGGCGTTCGACCTCGGCATCACGCACATCGACCTGGCCAACAACTACGGCCCGCCGTACGGCTCCGCGGAGGAGAACTTCGGCCGGATCCTGGCCTCCGACCTGCGGCCGTACCGCGACGAGCTGGTCATCTCCTCCAAGGCCGGCTACGACATGTGGCCCGGCCCGTACGGCGACGGCGGCTCGCGCAAGTACCTGCTGTCCTCGCTGGACCAGTCGCTGGCACGCATCGGCGTGGACTACGTCGACATCTTCTACTCGCACCGCCCCGACCCGGCGGTGCCGATCGAGGAGACGATGGGCGCGCTGCACACCGCCGTGACCAGCGGCAAGGCCGTCTACGCCGGCATCTCGAACTACTCGCCGGCCCAGACCCGGGTGGCCCAGCAGGTGCTCGCCGACCTCGGCACGCCGCTGCTGATCCACCAGCCCAGCTACTCGATGTTCAACCGGCACGTCGAGAACGTCGCCGACGGCCAGACCGAGAGCCTGCTCGACGTCGTCGGCGACCTCGGCATCGGCACCATCGTGTTCTCCCCGCTGGCGCAGGGCCTGCTCACCGGTCGCTACCTGTCCGGCGACGTCCCGGCCGACTCCCGCGCGGCCGTCGGTCACTTCCTCAAGCCGGCCGCCATCTCGGAGACCTACCTGTCCCGTGCGCGGGCGCTCAACGAGATCGCCTCGGGCCGCGGGCAGTCGCTCGCGCAGCTCGCGCTGTCGTGGGTGCTCCGCGACGACCGCATCACGTCCGCCCTGGTGGGCGCGAGCTCGGTCGCGCAGCTCGAGGACAACGTCGCCGCCCTGAAGGCCCCTGCCCTCACGGCCGACGAGATCGCCGCGATCGAGCCCCACGCGGTCGACGGCACGGGCCGCTAGGCCGGGCTCCCGGCCCCGTCACACCACCGCGGGCGGCGCCGTGCTGTCGCGGATCACGAGCTCGGTGCCCAGCTCGATGCGTGGGTTGGCCGGCACCTCGCCGCGGGCCAGCGCGAGCACCATGCGGGTCGCCGTCGCGGCCATCTCCTGCAGGGGCTGGTGGATGGTGGTGAGGGCGGGGCCGATCCACTCGGTGACGGGAAGGTCGTCGTAGCCGACGACGGACAGGTCCTCGGGGATCCGCAGGTCGAGCTCGCGGGCCGCGCGCATGACACCGAGCGCCTGGAAGTCGGAGCCGGCGAAGATCGCGGTGGGCCGGTCGGGCCGGTCCAGCAGGTCCATGCCGTGGGTGTAGCCGCCGCCGACGAAGAAGTCGCCGTACCGGATGAGCGCGGGGTCCACCGCGACGCCGGCCTCGTCGAGCGCGGTGCGGTACCCGTCGATGCGCGCCCGGCTGCACAGCACGTCGACCGGGCCGGAGATCACGGCGATCCGACGGTGGCCCAGCCCGAGCAGGTGCCGCGTGGCGGCCAGCCCGCCGGCCCAGTTGGCGGACCCGACTGTCGGCACGCCGGCGGGCTGCTCGCCCGCGGTGTCGACGACGACGAACGGGATCGACCGGGTCTCCAGCTGCCGGCGCTGCGCGGGGTCCAGGTCGGACAGCACCAGGATCACGCCGCGCGGGCGCCGGGCCAGCACGTCGTCGAGCCACTCCTGGCGGGGCCGGTGTGCGCCGCCCAGCTCGGACAGCACCACGCCCATGCGCTCGGGCCCGGCGACGGACTCGACGCCCTTGATGATCTGCACCGCCCAGCCGGCATCGAGCTCGTGGAAGACGAGGTCGAGCAGTCCCGGGCCGGCCTGGCTGCGGGCGCGACGCCGGCGGTACTGGTACCGGTCGATGACCTCCTCGACGCGGGCGCGGGTGACCGCGGCGACGTCGGTGCGGCCGTTGAGCACCTTGGACACGGTCGGGATGGAGACCCCGGCCTCGGCCGCGATGAGGGCGATGGTCGCCACCGGCGTCGGTTCGGTGGCGGCATCGCCCAGCGTTTCGGGCGTGGCGCGGCCGGGGGATGCGCTGGGGGCGGTCATGGGGGGTCCATCCGGTCGTCGCAACTATCGGCTCGAACGTAGCACCACCGCGCAGACGCCCGGGGCGCGCGTCGCCGCAACGCACCCGTATACCGCGGTCAGGACGAGGGAAGACAGCCGTCATGGTGCCCTGCACCGTCGAACCGTGGGCGACCCGCAGGACGCCGATACTTTCGGACACAGCTGTCGCCCGGAGGCGGACGTGCGCAGCCCGCCGGTCGTGAGTCCGGCGGGTGTGGTCGGATGACGGCCATGGCGGCGAGGAGCGACGACGAGATCGGCCCCGGCCTGCTCGCGCGTTCGTCGGCCGCCGTGTACTGGTTCCTCGTGGTCGAGGTGCTGCTGCTCCTGACCAGCGCACCCGGCCTGGTCCTCGTGCAGGCGCTGGACCGCGACGCGAGCAACATCCCCCTGTTCGCGCTGGCGTGCGTGCCCTTCGGGCCGTCGGTCGCCGCCGCCCTGTTCGCGTGGCGGGTGTTCGCGCGTGACCGCGACCTCGCGCCCGCCCGGCACTTCTGGCGGGGCTACCGGCTCGACGCGCTCGACGTGCTGCGCTGGTGGGTGCCGATGCTCGTCGTGCTCGCCGTGATCGCGGTCAACCTCACGCACCTGGCCGACGCGGGTCTGCCGGCGCCGCTCGGGATCGTGCTGGCTGCGCTGGCCCTGCTGCTCGTCCTCTGGTCCGGCCACGCGCTCGTGCTCAGCGCGCTCTTCTCGTTCCGCACGCGCGACGTCGCCCGGCTCGGCGCCTACTTCGTCGCGGCGAAGCCCCTGGTCACCCTCGGGTTCGTCTCGGTGCTGGTGCTCGCGGTCGGAGTGGCCTACCTGTCCGACTGGCTGCTCGTGCTGCTGGCCGCCCCGCTGACCTACCTGTACTCGCGCACGGCCGCGCCGGTCGTGAAGCTCACCGAGGCGCGGTTCACGACGACGTGATGGGCACAGGTCGGGCCCCGCAGCACGAGGCTGCGGGGCCCGACGATGTTCGTGCTGGTCAGCGCCTGGCGAAGCGGCGCAGACCGGCGCCGGCCGCGATGACCGTCGCGCCGAGCAGGGCCAGCAACCCGGCCTGCGAGCCGGTCGCCGCCAGCTCGCCGTCGGTCGCGGCTGGAACCGCGGCGCTCACCGGGACGACGGGTGCCGCAGCGACGGGTGCTTCCGGGGCGACGGGTGCCGCCGGGACGACCGGTGCGGCGGGGTCCGGGGTCTCGACGACCGCGGGCTCGAGCCCGAAGGTGTAGGTCGCGCCGCCGACGACGATGCGTTCGATGACCGCGTCACCGATCACGCCGGAGCCCAGCGAGTAGCCGACGCC
>NZ_JBFULZ010000089.1:0-15654 GCF_054049635.1 Cellulomonas sp. P5_C6
GCCCGTCGACCGGGTAGCCGTGGGCAGCGGGCTGCCAGCCGCGCCGCGCCGCGCTGAGCGCGACCGCGTCGAGGTCGCCGACGTCGCGCCCCCAGTGCAGCACCCGGGGCAGGGTCCCCCCGGTGAGATCGACGACGACGCTCACCCCCGCCGCGCGGAGGTGGACGAGAGTGTCGGGGCTGGCGTCGTGGGTCACGTCGGGTGTCTCCTGATCGGGTGCTGGCGTCGTGTGCACGCTACGGCCAGTGGCATGGTCCGCGTGCCATTGACTTACTTTATTCAGTTGTCTAACAATGATCGCAGGGTACTTGCCAGAAGTTCGGCCCCTCCCCGAGGTGCCGACGATGCCCGCCACAAGGATGCGGCGGGCACACGCCGGACCCCCGGACCCAGGAGCTCGACGATGAACACCCAGGACCTGTACGACGGCTGGTCGCTGACCGCCGTCGCCGGCCCCGTCCCGGCCGACCTCGTCGGTCGCCGCGTCCGCGCCCGCGTGCCCGGCACCAGCCACACGGCACTGCTGGACGCGGGCCTGATCCCGGACCCGTACCTCGACCGCCATGAGGAGGACCTCGCCTGGATGCGTCGCACGGACTGGGTGTTCGAGCGCGACCTCGACCTCGACCCGGCCGCCGACGACGAGCGAGTCGACCTGGTCTTCGACGGCATCGACACGGTCGCCACCCTCACGTTCGGCGAGCACGAGATCGGCCGCACCGCGAACCAGCACCGCTCCTACCGGTTCGACGTCCGCGACCTCGTGCAGCCCACCACGCAGCGCCTGCGGGTCCTGCTGACCTCGGCGCTGGCCCACGCCGAGGCCGAGGCGACGCGCCTCGGTCCCCGCCCGCTCGCCTACGACCAGCCGTTCAACATGGTCCGCAAGATGGCCTGCTCGTTCGGCTGGGACTGGGGGCCGGACCTGCAGACCGCCGGCCTGTGGCGGCCGGTGCGCGTCGAGCGCTGGTCCGTCGCGCGTCTCGCCGCGGTGCGCCCGCTGGTCACCGTCGACGCCGCCGGCACCGGCCGCGTCGCCGTGCACGTCGAGGTCGAGCGGTCCGGGCTGCCGGGCGGGGACGCCGCGCTGGTCGTCCGCGCCCACGTCGCCGGCGCGGACGTGTCCGTGGAGGTCCCGGGCGGCTCGTCGACCGCCACGGTCGACCTCGAGGTCCCGCACGCACCCCTGTGGTGGCCCGTCGGGCACGGCACGCAGCCGCTCGCCGAGCTCGGGGTCACGCTCGCCGGCCCGGACGCCCCGGAGCCGCTCGACACCTGGTCCCGCCGCATCGGCTTCCGCACCGTCGAGCTGGACACCAGCACCGACGACGACGGCACCGCGTTCACGTTCCGGATCAACGGCCGCCCGATCTTCGTCAAGGGCGCCAACTGGATCCCCGACGACCACCTGCTGACCCGGATCACCCGCGAGCGCCTGGCGCACCGGCTCGACCAGGCCGTCGACGCCCACCTCAACCTGGTCCGGGTCTGGGGCGGCGGCATCTACGAGTCCGAGGACTTCTACGAGCTCTGCGACGAGCGCGGCCTGCTGGTCTGGCAGGACTTCCTGCTCGCCTGCGCCGCCTACCCCGAGGAGCAGCCGCTCTGGGACGAGCTCGAGGCCGAGGCCCGCGAGCACGTCGCGCGCCTGACCCCGCACCCGTCGCTCGTGCTGTGGAACGGCGGGAACGAGAACCTCTGGGGCTTCATGGACTGGGGCTGGCCGCAGGAGCTCGAGGGCCGGACCTGGGGCTACCGCTACGCCACGGAGCTGCTGTCGGGGGTGGTCGCCGAGCTGGACCCCACCCGCCCGTACTCCGACGGCAGCCCCTACTCCCCCGGCTTCGCGCTCGACGAGGTCCACCCGAACGACCCGGACCACGGCACCCACCACCAGTGGGAGGTCTGGAACCGCGTCGACTACACGGTCTACGGCGACGAGGTCCCGCGCTTCTGCTCGGAGTTCGGCTTCCAGGGCCCGCCGACGTGGGCGACGCTCACCCGTGCCGTGCACGCCGCCGACGGCGGCCCGCTCACCAAGGACGACCCGGCGTTCCTGCTCCACCAGAAGGCGGACGACGGCAACGGCAAGCTCGACCGCGGCATGGAGCCGCACCTCGGGGTCCCGGACGACTTCGCGGACTGGCACTGGGCCGCCCAGCTCAACCAGGCCCGGGCCGTCCGCTTCGCCGTCGAGCACTACCGCTCGTGGTGGCCCCGCACGGCCGGCGCGATCGTCTGGCAGCTCAACGACTGCTGGCCGGTGACGTCGTGGGCCGCGATCGACGGGGACGAGCGCCCGAAGCCCCTCTGGTACGCCCTCAGGACCGCCTACGCCCCCCGACTCCTGACGGTGCAGCCGCGCCAGGGACGCGAGGTGCTGGCCGTCGTCAACGAGACCCCCGCCATCTGGCAGGGCATCGTCCGCCTGTCGCGCCAGCTGCTGGACGGCACAGTGCTGGCGGAGGAGGACCTCGCGCTCGCCGTCGGCGCCTGGTCGGTCGGTCAGTTCACGCTGCCGACGACGGTCGCGACGCCGGTCGACCCGACGCGCGAGGTCCTCGTCGTCCGGCTGGGCGACCTGCGCACGGTGCACACGTGGGCGGAGGACGTCGACCTCGACCTCGACCCCGCACCTCTGCGCGCCTCGGTCACCCCGGTGCAGGACGGCTACCGCGTCGACGTCACCGCGTCGTCGCTGGCCCGCGACGTGACCCTGCTGGTCGACCGCCTCGACCCGGACGCCCTGGTCGACACGGCCCTGGTCGACGTCCCCGGCGGGACCACGGCGTCCTTCCACGTCCGCACGCGGGGCACGTTCGACCCCGCCGACCTCACCCGCGCCCCCGTGCTCCGCTCCGCCAACGACGTCCGGGTGGCCCGCKCGCCGCAGCCCCGGTCGCGCGACCTCACGCAGTCGCCCGCCTGATCGCGGCGGCCCGGTCGGAGCCGTGACGTCACCCCGTGGTCGGCCTGATCCGTCGCGCGCCGAAGGTACGCTCGCGACCATGACGCAAGGTCTCGACGCCGTCGGCCTGGTACTCGCCCGGCCTGCCCGGATGCTGGGCTTCGAGCCCTTCTTCATGGAGCTCGTCGGCGGGATCGAGGAGTCGCTGGCCGGCGAGAACCGCTCGCTGCTCCTGCACGTCGTGCCCGACCACGAGGCGGAGATCCGCACGTACCGCCGCTGGGGCGAGGGCAAGCTCGTCGACGCCGTCGTCGTCGTCAACGTGGCGCTCGAGGACTCCCGGCTCGACGTGCTCGCGGAGCTCGGCATCCCCACGGTCGTCGTCGGCGGCCCGCGCCCCGACCTGCCGTTCGCCAACGTGTGGATCGACAACGCCGAGGCGATGCGCACCGCCGTCCTGCACCTCGTGGCGCTCGGCCACCGCCAGCTGGCCCGCGTGAGCGGTCCCCGCGGGCTCGCCCACACGCAGGCGCGCACCGAGGCGTTCATGGGCGAGTGCGCCCGGCTCGGCGCGCACGGCACGGTCGTCGAGGGCGACTACGGCGAGGAGTCCGGCACCCGCGCCACCCGCGCCCTGCTCGGCCGCGGCTCGCCGCCGTCGGCCATCATCTACGACAACGACGTCATGGCGGTGGCCGGGCTCGGCGTCGCGCACGAGATGGGCATCGCCGTGCCGGACCGCCTCTCGCTGCTCGCGTGGGACGACTCCGCCCTGTGCCGGCTGTCGCACCCCGCCCTCTCGGCGATGAGCCTCGACGTGCACGCGATGGGCGTCCAGGTGGCCGACTGCGTGCTCAACCTGCTCGCCTCGGGCACGGTCCGGTCCTACACGGCCCCCCTGCCTCGCCTGGTTGCCCGCGGCACGACGACCACCGCACCCGCCGACGACGCCTGAGACGCAGGTCACCCGGGCGACAGTCCTGCGCCGGAACCGCGCTGGTGGTTGGGTAGGGGCATGAGCCCGGCCGCACCGTCCCCGGTCCCCGTCGATGTCGACACCCTGCGAACCGTCGCGCACGGAGCGTTCTACGCGCCGCACGACGTCCTCGGTCCACACGTCGGGGGCGGCGGGGTCACGGTCCGCACGCTGCGCCCGCTCGCCGAGTCCGTCGTCGTGATCACCTCCGACTCCCGCGTCGCCGCGCGGCACGAGCAGGACGGCATCTGGGTCGCCGTCCTGCCCGGCACCGAGGTGCCGGACTACCGGATCGAGGTCACGTACGAGGGCCACGCCACGGTGGTCGACGACCCGTACCGCTTCCTGCCCACGGTCCAGGAGCTCGACCGCCACCTCGTCCGGGAGGGCAGGCACGAGCAGCTCTGGACCGTGCTCGGCGCCAACGTCCACACCTACCCCGGCGAGCTGGGGGAGGTGTCCGGCACGTCGTTCGCCGTGTGGGCCCCCAACGCCCGCGCCGTGCGCGTCGTCGGCGACTTCAACTACTGGCAGGGCGCGTCCCACGCCATGCGCTCGCTGGGCGACAGCGGGGTCTGGGAGGTCTTCGCCCCCGGGATCGGCGCGGGAGCCCGGTACAAGTTCGAGATCCTCGGCAACGACGGGTCGTGGCGCCAGAAGGCGGACCCGCTGGCCCAGGGCACCGAGATCCCGCCCGCGACCGCCTCCGTCGTGGTCGAGTCGCGGTACGAGTGGACCGACGACGAGTGGCTGACCGCCCGCGCCTCCCACGACCCCCACACCGCCCCGATGAGCGTCTACGAGGTGCACCTGGGCTCCTGGCGCGTCGGCCTGTCCTACAAGGACCTCGCGCACCAGCTCACCGAGCACGTCGTCAACCTCGGCTTCACGCACGTCGAGATGATGCCCGTGGCGGAGCACCCCTTCGGCGGCTCTTGGGGCTACCAGGTGTCGTCGTACTTCGCGCCGACCTCCCGGTTCGGCCACCCCGACGACTTCCGCTACCTCGTCGACACCCTCCACCGCGCGGGCATCGGCGTCATCGTCGACTGGGTGCCGGCCCACTTCCCCAAGGACGAGTGGTCGCTCGCGCAGTTCGACGGCACCGCCCTCTACGAGCACCCGGACCCCTTGCTCGGCGAACACCCGGACTGGGGCACCTACATCTTCAACTTCGGCCGGTCCGAGGTCCGCAACTTCCTGGTCGCCAACGCCACCTACTGGCTCGAGGAGTTCCACGTCGACGGCCTGCGGGTCGACGCCGTCGCCTCGATGCTCTACCTCGACTACTCCCGCAAGGCCGGCCAGTGGCGGCCCAACCAGTACGGCGGCCGCGAGAACCTGGACGCCATCTCGTTCCTGCAGGAGGCCAACGCCACGGCCTACCGCCGCACCCCGGGCATCATGATGATCGCCGAGGAGTCGACGGCGTGGCCGGGCGTCACCGCCCCCACCGACGGCAGCGGCCTCGGGTTCGGCCTGAAGTGGAACATGGGCTGGATGAACGACACCCTCCGCTACATGGCCGAGGAGCCGATCCACCGGCGCTACCACCACAACGAGATCACCTTCTCGATGGTCTACGCCTACTCCGAGCGGTTCGTGCTGCCCATCAGCCACGACGAGGTGGTGCACGGCAAGGGCTCCCTCTACGAGCGCATGCCCGGGGACCACTGGCAGAAGCTCGCCGGCGTCCGCCTCCTGCTCGGGTACCAGTGGACGCACCCCGGCAAGCAGCTGATCTTCATGGGCAGCGAGTTCGCGCAGCAGACCGAGTGGACCGAGGCCCGCTCCCTCGACTGGCACGCGCTCGACGACCCCGCCCACCAGGGCGTCCTGCGCTCCGTCGCCGACCTCAACCGCGTCTACAAGGAGACGCCGTCCCTGTGGCAGCTCGACCACACGCCGGACGGCTTCGAGTGGATCGACTCGGACGACGCCTTCCGCAACACCCTCGCCTACCTGCGCAAGGGCTACGACTCCCCGCCCGTCGCCGTCGTCATCAACTTCGCCGGCGTCCCGCACGAGGGCTACCGGCTGGCGCTCCCCCGCGGGGGCCGCTGGCGCGAGATCTTCAACTCCGACTCCGAGGCCTACGGCGGGTCCGGCGTGGGGAACCTCGGCGAGATCGAGGCCCTGCCCGAGCCGCACTACGGCCGGCCGTACTCCGCCTCGATCCGGGTCCCCCCGCTGGGCGTCGTCGTCTTCGAGGCCGGCTGACCGGAACACCACCCGGCCAACGCACAGGGCGCCCATCCGACAGGATGGGCGCCCTGTGCGCTCTCGAGGGAGCTCCGTCAACGGCGCACCCGGAAACGCAGGTGAAGAACCCGGTCGCCCTGGATCACGACGTCGGGRTCCTCCAGCAGGTGCTGCGCGTGGACCGACCCGAAGTAGCGCTTGCCGGACCCGAGCACGACGGGAGCGACATCCATCCGCACCTCGTCGACCAGGCCCGCGGCAAGCATCTGGCCACCGACGTCACCGGCGGCGACCTCGACGGCGCGGTCACCGGCAAGCTCCTGCGCCGCGGCCATGGCCGCCTCGACACCGTCGACGAAGCGGAACGGCGCCCCGGGGTCCCAGCCCTCGGGCGGCGGCCGGTGCGTCACGACGACCACGTGGTCGATCCCGCTCGGAGGCGTCCCGTCCCAGCCGTCCGTCAGGTCGAACACGTAGCGGCCGGCGATCGTCACCCCGATCTGATCCCAGTAGGGCCGGACATGGTCGTAGGACGCCTGCGACACCGTCAACACGCCGCCGTCGTCCAACGGCACGTCACCGCTGACCAACCACTCGAACAGCGGACCGGGATCGTCGTTCTCGTCCGCGATGAAGCCGTCCACCGACACCGAGCCGTACATGACCACCTTGCCCACCGGGGTCTCCTCTGCATTGGCGTGGTTCCCCCAGGTTAGCGAGCCGTGAGCCGGCGCTCCTGGACGAAGCCCGTCGGCCCGCAGCGGCCCGGTGTCCGCGCATGGGCGCGATCCTCGCGCAGCAACAGCGGCGGACCTCGCCGTTCCGAGGGCACGCGCCCCACGCCCAGCTCGAGGCCAGAGAATGCATTCGGGCGTACAAACAGAAAGAGCCACCCCCGAAGGGATGGCTCTTTCTGAATGATGTCCGGCGGCGTCCTACTCTCCCACACCCTGGCGAGTGCAGTACCATCGGCGCTGAAGGGCTTAGCTTCCGGGTTCGGAATGGGACCGGGCGTTTCCCCTTCGCTATGACCGCCGTAACGTTGTCGAGTTGTCAAACGGGTTCCCGTTCGTCTCTCGGGAACCGCACAGTGGACGCGTAGCAATMATTGAATGAGGTGGTGAAGTTGTCGGCTTATTAGTACCGGTCAGCTGCGAGGGTCGTTAGTCCCCTCTTCCACATCCGGCCTATCTACCCAGTGGTCTAGCTGGGAGCCTCTCACCCCTCGAGGGGGCATGGAAACCTCATCTTGAAGCAGGCTTCCCGCTTAGATGCTTTCAGCGGTTATCCCTTCCGAACGTAGCCAACCAGCCGTGCTCCTGGCGGAACAACTGGCACACCAGAGGTTCGTCCGTCCCGGTCCTCTCGTACTAGGGACAGCCCTTCTCAAGTTTCCTGCGCGCGCAGCGGATAGGGACCGAACTGTCTCACGACGTTCTAAACCCAGCTCGCGTACCGCTTTAATGGGCGAACAGCCCAACCCTTGGGACCTACTCCAGCCCCAGGATGCGACGAGCCGACATCGAGGTGCCAAACCATGCCGTCGATATGGACTCTTGGGCAAGATCAGCCTGTTATCCCCGGGGTACCTTTTATCCGTTGAGCGACGGCGCTTCCACAAGCCACCGCCGGATCACTAGTTCCGACTTTCGTCCCTGCTCGACCTGTCAGTCTCACAGTCAAGCTCCCTTGTGCACTTGCACTCGCCACCTGATTGCCAACCAGGCTGAGGGAACCTTTGAGCGCCTCCGTTACATTTTAGGAGGCAACCGCCCCAGTTAAACTACCCACCAGGCACTGTCCCTAGTCCGGATCACGGACCGAGGTTAGATATCCAGAGCGACCAGAGTGGTATTTCAACGTTGACTCCACCGACACTGGCGTGCCGGCTTCACAGTCTCCCACCTATCCTACACAAGCCGCACCGAACACCAATACCAAGCTATAGTAAAGGTCCCGGGGTCTTTCCGTCCTGCTGCGCGTAACGAGCATCTTTACTCGTAGTGCAATTTCGCCGAGTTCGCGGTTGAGACAGCGGAGAAGTCGTTACGCCATTCGTGCAGGTCGGAACTTACCCGACAAGGAATTTCGCTACCTTAGGATGGTTATAGTTACCACCGCCGTTTACTGGGGCTTAAATTCTGAGCTTCGCCTTGCGGCTGACCCGTCCTCTTAACCTTCCAGCACYGGGCAGGCGTCAGTCCGTATACATCGTCTTGCGACTTCGCACGGACCTGTGTTTTTAGTAAACAGTCGCTTCTCCCTGGTCTCTGCGGCCCTTCACGCTCCCCGAGCAAGTCGGTTCACGCTTCAGGCCCCCCTTCTCCCGAAGTTACGGGGGCATTTTGCCGAGTTCCTTAACCACGATTCTCTCGATCGCCTTGGTATTCTCTACCTGATCACCTGAGTCGGTTTGGGGTACGGGCGGCTAGAACCTCGCGTCGAGGCTTTTCTTGGCAGCATAGGATCACCAGATTCCCGCTAATGCGGTCACCGTCAGCTCTCAGGCTATGTGAGGTGCGGATTTGCCTACACCTCGCCCTACGACCTTGGACGTGGACTACCATCGCCACGCTTGGCTACCTTCCTGCGTCACCCCTGTTAATACGCTTACCTACTACCGGTTCGGGTCACGCGCTCCCCGGCACGGTACCCCCGAAGGGGTGGTGTGCCGGCTCGGGCGTTTAGCATCACCGGGCTCGGTATGGGCGGTTCTTCGCCGGTACGGGAATATCAACCCGTTGTCCATCGACTACGCCTGTCGGCCTCGCCTTAGGTCCCGACTTACCCAGGGCGGATTAGCCTGGCCCTGGAACCCTTGATCATTCGGCGGACGGGTTTCTCACCCGTCATTCGCTACTCATGCCTGCATTCTCACTCGTGTGGCGTCCACCGCTGGGTTCCCCCGCGACTTCACTCGCCACACGACGCTCCCCTACCCATCCACACGCCTGAACACACCCGAAGGTGCGCTGAGCTGATATGTGAATGCCACAGCTTCGGCGGTATACTTGAGCCCCGCTACATTGTCGGCGCGGAATCACTTGACCAGTGAGCTATTACGCACTCTTTCAAGGGTGGCTGCTTCTAAGCCAACCTCCTGGTTGTCTGTGCAACTCCACATCCTTTCCCACTTAGCATACGCTTAGGGGCCTTAGCTGGTGGTCTGGGCTGTTTCCCTCTCGACTACGGAGCTTATCCCCCGCAGTCTCACTGCCACGCTCTGGCTTACCGGCATTCGGAGTTTGGCTAACGTCAGTAACCTGGTGGGGCCCATCGGCTATCCAGTAGCTCTACCTCCGGCAAGAAACACGTGACGCTGCACCTAAATGCATTTCGGGGAGAACCAGCTATCACGGAGTTTGATTGGCCTTTCACCCCTAACCACAGGTCATCCCCCAGGTTTTCAACCCTGGTGGGTTCGGTCCTCCACGCGGTCTTACCCGCGCTTCAACCTGCCCATGGCTAGATCACTCCGCTTCGGGTCTAGAGCACGCGACTGAGACGCCCTATTCGGACTCGCTTTCGCTACGGCTTCCCCACACGGGTTAACCTCGCCACGTACCACTAACTCGCAGGCTCATTCTTCAAAAGGCACGCTGTCACCCCTGCTAGGGAGGCTCCAACGGATTGTAGGCACACGGTTTCAGGTACTATTTCACTCCCCTCCCGGGGTACTTTTCACCTTTCCCTCACGGTACTTGTCCGCTATCGGTCACTAGGTAGTATTTAGGCTTACACAGTGGTCTGTGCAGATTCACTCCAGGTTTCTCGGGCCCGGAGCTACTTGGGATCCCCTTCGGGAGGCCACGCCATTTCGTCTACGGGGGTCACACCCTCTGTGCCGGGCCTTTCAATGCCCTTCGACTATGACGCGACTTTCTGACTCCCTGCTGATTCGGCAGAACCAGCTGAAAGGTCCCACAACCCCGTGCACGCAACGCCTGCCGGCTTGAACACGTACACGGTTTGGCCTGATCCGCTTTCGCTCGCCACTACTCACGGAATATCTCTTCCTGGCGGTACTGAGATGTTTCACTTCCCGCCGTTCCCTCCACACACCCTATATATTCAGGTGCGGGTCACACGACATGACTCGTGCGGGGTTTCCCCATTCGGACATCCTCGGATCACGGTTCGTTTGCCAACTCCCCGAGGCTTATCGCAGGCTACAACGTCCTTCTTCGGCTCCTAGTGCCAAGGCATCCACCCTGTGCCCTTATAAACTTGACCACAAAAATCATTCAAAAAAGATGCTCGCGTCCACTGTGCAGTTCTCAAGCTACGACCGGCTCTGACACCCTCACCCCAGCACCTACCCGCCCCACAGCCACCCTTGCGGGCACCATGCAGCGAACGGTTTGTCTGAGCGGTACCAGCCCGCGCCACTCGAGCCGCACCCCCACCCGCAGGCGGTGACGCGACCCGTAGCGACCCTGAACGAACAACCTTCCGGCTGTTCCCTCAGGACCCAACAGCGTGCCCAGCCGACCCCTCACCAGCAACGATCCGTTCCCACCCGGAAACCCGAAGGCCCCGGCGTACTAGGTCGCCACCAGCTTGAAAGCCGGCCACAGTCGATGTTCCACCCTCGAGCACCGTCCCCCACTCGTTCGGCAGGGACAACGGGCCTGGACACCCCCCACCACCCATGACAGGCGATGTGGCTGCCAGATGCTCCTTAGAAAGGAGGTGATCCAGCCGCACCTTCCGGTACGGCTACCTTGTTACGACTTAGTCCCAATCGCCAGTCCCACCTTCGACAGCTCCCCCTCTTACGAGTTGGGCCACTGGCTTCGGGTGTTACCGACTTTCGTGACTTGACGGGCGGTGTGTACAAGGCCCGGGAACGTATTCACCGCAGCGTTGCTGATCTGCGATTACTAGCGACTCCGACTTCATGGGGTCGAGTTGCAGACCCCAATCCGAACTGAGACCGGCTTTTTGGGATTCGCTCCACCTCGCGGTATCGCAGCCCTTTGTACCGGCCATTGTAGCATGCGTGAAGCCCAAGACATAAGGGGCATGATGATTTGACGTCATCCCCACCTTCCTCCGAGTTGACCCCGGCAGTCTCCCATGAGTCCCCGGCATAACCCGCTGGCAACATGGGACGAGGGTTGCGCTCGTTGCGGGACTTAACCCAACATCTCACGACACGAGCTGACGACAACCATGCACCACCTGTACACCGACCTTGCGGGGCAACCATCTCTGGAAGTTTCCGGTGTATGTCAAGCCTTGGTAAGGTTCTTCGCGTTGCATCGAATTAATCCGCATGCTCCGCCGCTTGTGCGGGCCCCCGTCAATTTCTTTGAGTTTTAGCCTTGCGGCCGTACTCCCCAGGCGGGGCACTTAATGCGTTTGCTGCGGCACGGAACTCGTGGAATGAGCCCCACACCTAGTGCCCAACGTTTACGGCATGGACTACCAGGGTATCTAATCCTGTTCGCTCCCCATGCTTTCGCTCCTCAGCGTCAGTTGCGGCCCAGTGACCTGCCTTCGCCATCGGTGTTCCTCCTGATATCTGCGCATTCCACCGCTACACCAGGAATTCCAGTCACCCCTACCGCACTCTAGTCTGCCCGTACCCACTGCAAGCCCAAGGTTGAGCCTTAGGTTTTCACAGCAGACGCGACAAACCGCCTACGAGCTCTTTACGCCCAATAATTCCGGACAACGCTTGCGCCCTACGTATTACCGCGGCTGCTGGCACGTAGTTAGCCGGCGCTTCTTCTGCAGGTACCGTCACTTGCGCTTCTTCCCTGCTGAAAGAGGTTTACAACCCGAAGGCCGTCATCCCTCACGCGGCGTCGCTGCATCAGGCTTGCGCCCATTGTGCAATATTCCCCACTGCTGCCTCCCGTAGGAGTCTGGGCCGTATCTCAGTCCCAGTGTGGCCGGTCGCCCTCTCAGGCCGGCTACCCGTCGTCGCCTTGGTAGGCCACTACCCCACCAACAAGCTGATAGGCCGCGAGCCCATCCCAGACCGATAAATCTTTCCAGACACCACACATGCGTGTGCGTCTCGTATCCGGTATTAGCCATCGTTTCCCATGGTTATTCCAGAGTCTGGGGTAGGTTGCTCACGTGTTACTCACCCGTTCGCCACTGATCAGACCAGCAAGCTGGCCATCACCGTTCGACTTGCATGTGTTAAGCACGCCGCCAGCGTTCGTCCTGAGCCAGAATCAAACTCTCCGTAAATGTCTACATGGCACCCCACCACCAAAGCAGCAGGGCAACCGACACACGAAACGGTCCCGATAAGGACCAATCAGATTCGGCTGAATTGTGGCACCCGCCCCCCACGGAGGTGGAAGAACGGAYACCAATCTCAACCAAGACCCACCACCTCAGCACCCACAACCCAAACGGGCCGCAAACACCTCCGATAGCGAGCCATATGGCATCGACTATTTGGCACACTGTTGAGTTCTCAAGGAACAGACGCGCATCTCCTCGAGATCTTTCGATCTCATCCGAGAGGCTTTGTCGTTCTGAATCCTACCTGGCTTTTCGGCCGCTTCCCGCCACCCTCTCGGGCAGCTGTCCGCGGGCCTGGAGCCCGTCCCCGTCCGGCTTCAGGGCGCACGAAGCGCCTGTCAACACGTTCGGGGGTGGCCACCCTAGGGACCAGCCACCTCGGTTCGATCCGCGGTGTCCGTTCCTCCCTCTCGGGCGACATCGAGAACATTACGCGGGTGTTGCGGCGGGTGGCAAATCCCGCCGCGGTGACCCCCATCACCAGACCGGCTTCGCACGGTCGAACGCCTGGTCAGAGGCCGGAAACGCGACGACGAACCCCCGCGGCCCGGGGTGGGCGCGGGGGTTCGTCGGGCGGTATGCCGGGATCAGGCGTGTGCGTCGACGACCGCGAGCGTGCGCTTGCCGCGGCGCAGGACCGCCCACYGGCCGTGCAGGAGGTCCTCGTCGGTGAGCACCGCGTCCTCGGAGGCCACCCGCACGTTGTTGACGGAGGCTCCCCCCTCGGCGATCGCCCGGCGGGCTGCGCCCTTGCTCGCGACCACCCCCGTGGCCGCGAGCAGGTCGGCGATCGCGTCGCCGGCGGTCCCGGGGGCGGACGGCAGCTCGGCCACGGCTGCGGCGAGCGTCGCGGCGTCGAGGTCGGCCAGCGACCCACGCCCGAAGAGCGCCTGGCTCGCCGCGACGACCTGGTCGGCGGCCRCCATCCCGTGCACCAGCGCGGTCACCTCGTAGGCGAGCGCCCGCTGCGCCTCGCGGGCCGCGGGGCGGGAGGCGACGGCATCGGCAAGCTCGTCGATCTCCGCGTGGGTACGGAAGCTGAACACCTTGAGGTAGCTGACCACGTCGGTGTCGTCGGCGTTGAGCCAGAACTGGAAGAACGCGTACGGCGTGGTCAGCTCGGGGTCGAGCCACACGGCCCCGCTCTCGGTCTTGCCGAACTTKGTGCCGTCAGCCTTGGTGATCAGCGGCGTGGTCAGCGCGTGCACGGACGCACCCTCGGCCTTGCGGATCAGCTCGACTCCCGACAGAAGGTTGCCCCACTGGTCGCTTCCGCCGGTCTGCAGCGTGATCCCGTGCCGGCGGAACAGCTCGAGGTAGTCCATGCCCTGCAGGATCTGGTAGCTGAACTCGGTGAAGCTGATCCCCGCGTCGCTGTTGAGCCGTCGGGCCACCGTGTCCTTCGCCAGCATCGTGCCCAGGYGGTAGTGCTTGCCGATGTCCCGCAGGAAGTCGATGGCGGACAGCGGCGCGGTCCAGTCGAGGTTGTTCACCATGGTCGCCGCGTTCGGGCCGTCGAAACGGAGCAGCGGCTCGATCTGCTTGCGGATGCGCTCCACCCAGCCGGAGACCACGTCCCGGTCGTTGAGGGTGCGCTCCCCCGCCATCTTCGGGTCGCCGATGAGGCCGGTGGCGCCGCCGACGAGCCCGAACGGGGTGTGGCCGGCGTCCTGCAGGCGCCGGACCGTGAGGATCTGGACCAGGTTGCCGATGTGCAGGCTCGGCGCGGTCGGGTCGAAGCCGCAGTACAGCGAGACGGGCCCGGCGGAGAGAGCGTCGCGCAGGGCGTCGAGGTCGGTGGAGTGGGCGATCAGTCCGCGCCACTCGAGGTCGTCGAGGATGTGGTTCACAAGGTCTCCAGGCAGTAGGCCGGCACACGCGCGGCAGGCAGGGCGGTCGAGTCGGGCACAGCGGTCGGGGGTGTCGGGCCGGCGTCGTCGTCCCTCACGGGACGTCTGTCGACGCCGGCGCGCGATACGCCGGKCGATAGGCSGAGACCGTGCGCTCGTCGGTCAGCCAGTAGCGCCAGGGGAACCTGTTCCCCTCGCCGCCGGAGCCGGAGACGCCCACGCGGGGGCCGGCCTTGTGCGTCGGCTGGACGACGACCTGGTGGCGGTGCAGCACGATGTCGCCGCCGGCCTCCGTGACGTCCGCACCGTTGGCGCGCATGTCGAGGCCGAGCGCGACGGCGAGGCGGGCAGGCCCGCGCGCGAGCTGGCGCTCCGAGTCGACGACGCCGACGGCCTCGCGCCGCTTCCAGGCGAGTTCCGCGCCCTCGACGATCTCCCCGGCACGCAGCAGCACGGCCGACGGGCTGCCGGTGGGCTCGGTGACGATGTTGAGGCAGTGGTGCAGACCGAGGTGGCGGTACACGTACAGGCGGCCCGGCTCCGCGAACATCACGGCGTTGCGGGAGGTACGGCCGCGGTAGGCGTGGGAGCCCGGGTCGTCGGCGCCGCCGTAGGCCTCGACCTCGGTGATCCGGAGCGTGACGTCGCCCTCCGGGGACCGCGCGGTCAGGTACGAGCCGAGCAGGTCGCGGGCGACCGCGTGCACCTCGCGGCTGAACCAGACGCGCGCCGGGACCGCCACGACCGCATGCGGGGCGGCGGCGTCCGGGGTCTCGAGCGGTTCCGACGACGTGCTCACGCGCCCATCTTGCCGCACGAGCCCCGCGTCCTGCGGCCCGGTCCATGCAGTCGGGACCGCGCGGTGGCCGTCAGCGCTCCGGGTCCAGCAGCGCGCCGAATGCGTCGAGCCGGACGTCCGCGCGTTCGCGCGTGCGCTCACGGGCGAAGTGGGCAGTCTCGTCGACCATCCAGCCGAGCCACTGCTCGCGGGCGTCCGCGCCGTCGCGACGCAGCCCGCGCTCGAGCCGGAGGTCGGCGGGCGCCTCGACCCAGACCCGCAGGACCGCGATCCCGTCGGCGGCGCGGCGGGCCGACCCGCAGCCCTCGAGGACCAGGACGCCGGGCACCGGGACGTCGACCCACTCGGCGAAGGCGCCGATCGGCCAGTCGTAGCGCTGGTAGCGGCCCGGTCGGCCGCGGCGCAGGGGCTCGAGGACCTGGGCCGACAGGCGCGGCCACAGGGAGCCCTCGAGGCCCGACCAGCCCTCGTAGAGGTCGTCGAGGTGCAGGACGGCGGCCGTCGGGCCGGCGGCCGCGGCGATCGCGGCCGCCGCCGTCGTCTTGCCGGAGCCCGCCGGGCCGTCGACGCACACGACGCGCACCGGGCCGAGGCGGGGCGCGCCGGCGAGTGCCGACGCGGCGACCTGCGCGGCCGGCGAGGTCAGGACGCC
>NZ_JBFULZ010000090.1:0-15604 GCF_054049635.1 Cellulomonas sp. P5_C6
CCGCGGCGGCGTCGGCCTGGGCCTGCGCGGCGGCCTGGGCGGCGGCGGCGTCGGCGGCCTTCTTGGCGTCGGCGCTCTGCCGGACCGTCGTGGTGAGGGTGGCGACCGTGGCGACGGCCTCGCGCAGCTCGGACGTCGTCGCGTCCTCCTTGCCCGTGGTCGGCGGGATCGTCGGCACGGGCGTCGGGGCGGGGGTGGTCTCGAAGACCGTCGCCGGGTCGACCGTCGCGTCGGGGGTGGGGCTGGCCGACGGGGCCGCCGTCGCCGCCGCGTCGGTGGGGGCGGCGGTGGGCTCCGCGCGATCGGCGGAGCGCGAGGTGGCTGCGCCGCGGTCGACGGTCGTGTCGTCGGCGGTCGCGGCGGCGAGCAGCTCGTCGAGGTGCGTGGTCGCGGCCTGCAGTGCGGCGAGCTGGGCCGCGTCGACGGCCGCGGCCGAGGCCTCGGCCTGGACCGTGTGGGCGACCTGGACGGCGTCGGTGGCGACGTCGACCGCGCCGGCCCGGGCCTTCGCCACCTGGGCGTCCGAGCTCACCGTCGGGGCCGCGACGAACGCGCTCCCACGGTCGTCTGCGTTGGCCGAGGCGGCGACGACGGCGCACATGCTCACGGCGAGCGCCGCGACGACGGCACCCTGTGCGAGGCGGGCCGGGTGGGCGACGGCGCGCGCCGGCGCAGGGCGCGGCGCAGCGTGCCGGCCACCGGTGGGCCGACCTCGAGACGGAATCTTGTTACTCACGCGTAACACGTTAAGTTCTTCGGACGGTCGTCCAGGACACTTGAGGCCTGAGGGCGGGGGAGATCTCGTGTGGATCTCGTCACGGGACCGTCACACAATTCATAGGCTTCTGACGGTTACGATTCCGCCGTGCTCCCCGAACCACCCGCCCCTGACGCGCCCGATGCCACCCCGGTGCGCGGCCTCGACGACCTCTACGACATCGCCCGGCTGGCCGACCGGCTGGGCGTGGAGCACGCGACGATCCGCGTCTGGCTGTCCCGCAAGGTGCCGTGGCTGCCGCAGCCGGACGGCCGGCTCAACGGGGGTGCGGTCTGGCGCGCGACGACCCTCGAGGGCATCGAGATGCGCCGCGAGCGCGGCCGCCCGGGCCGCAAGCCGAAGTTCGTCCCGGACCCCTCGGCGGCCGACGTCCCCCGCACCGGCATGATCCCCGTGGTCTCCGTCATCGCGACGGCGCAGCAGGCCCGCTAGAGCACCGTCAGCCGCAGGGCCCCGGGCGCCGACGCCGGAACGGCCGGCCGGACCGGACGCACCGGGCGCAGCCGCACGTAGGGCTCCCCGAGCGCCGGCCGCGGGTCCGGCTCCCCCGCGTTGGGCCACAGCGCGAAGGCCCGCTCCGCCTGCGCGGTGATGGTCAGCGACGGGTTCACGCCGAGGTTGGCCGAGACGGTCGAGCCGTCCACCACGTGCAGGCCGGGGTAGCCGTGCACCCGGTGGTAGGGGTCGACGACGCCGGTCGCGGCCGACGGGCCGATCGTGCAGCCACCCAGGAAGTGGGCCGTCATCGGCACGTCCGCGACCTCGCCCAGGCTGCTCGCCGCGAAGCCGCCGAGGTGCGCCGCCATCCGCCGGTACGCCGCGTTGGCCGCCGGGATCCACGTCGGGTTCGGCTCCCCCTCGCCGGGAGTCGACGTCAGCCGGACCCTCCCGCGCCACGTCCGGCGCGGCCGCACGGTGATCGACGCCCCGCCCGTCTGCATCACGAGCCCGATGACCGTGCGCTGCGACCAGCTGCCCAGGCCCAGCAGCAGCGACGCGACCTGCCCCGGGTGCCGCACGACGTTCCCCAGCCAGCGCAGGGGACGCGGCACCCGGCTTCCGCCGTCGGTCAGCACCGTGCTGAGCAGGCCCATGAGGTTCGACCCCCGCCCGTACCGCACCGGCTCGAGGTGGGTGCGGTCGTCGAGGTAGACCGACGACGTGATGGCGACGCCCCGGGTCATGTCGGGCCGGCGACGCCAGCCGCGCCAGCGGGTCGCCGCTCCGCCCAGGGACTCGCTGTTGGTGCGGGTGAGCGCGCCGAGCCGGTCCGAGAGCCCGGGCAGCGTGCCGTCCGCCTTCATCCGGTGCAGCAGCTCCTGCGTGCCCCAGGTGCCGGCGGCGACGACCACCTGCCCGGCCGTGACGGTCCGGTCGCCCCCGCGTCGGCCGGTGCCGGTGGTCCTGACCTCCCACTCGTGCCCGCGAGGTCGGATCGACGTCACCGTGGTCTGCGCGACCACCCGCGCGCCCGCCCGCTCCGCGAGGTAGAGGTAGTTCGTCGGCAGGGTGTTCTTGGCGCCGTGCCGACAGCCCGTCATGCACTCGCCGCACTCCAGGCAGCCGCGGCGCTCGGGCCCGGCGCCGCCGAAGAACGGGTCCGGCACGCGGGCGCCCGGCGTCCCGAAGACGACGCCGACGGGCGCGAGCCGGAACGAGCCGCCGACGCCCAGGTCGTCGGCCGCCCGGCGCACGACGTCGTCCGCGGGCGTGCAGGTCGGGTTGTCGACGACACCGAGCATGCGGCTCGCCTGGTCGTAGAACGGCGCCAGCTCGGCGCGCCAGTCCGTGATGCCCGCCCACTGCGGGTCCTCGTAGAAGGCGTCCGACGTCGGGCGGTAGAGGGTGTTCGCGTACACGAGCGAGCCGCCGCCGACCCCCGCGCCGGCGAGCACGACCACGTCGGGCAGCACGTGGATGCGCTGGATCCCGAGCCAGCCGAGCCGCGGCGCCCACAGGAACCGGCTGACGTCCCACGAGGTGCGCGGGAGGGTCTGGTCGGTGAACCGGCGCCCGGCCTCGAGCACCAGGACGCGGTACCCCTTCTCGACGAGCCGCAGGGCCGCCACCGACCCGCCGAACCCGGAGCCGACGACCACGACGTCGTACTCGGCCATGCGCTCCTCCTCGAGATCGTGCGCCGATCGTAGGCTCGACCTCATGCGCGGGGGTGCAGACCCGGGGCGCGCCGCCGACGTGGCCGACGCGATGCGCGAGCTCGCCCGCGAGCGGTTCCTGCCGCCCGAGCAGCGCGCCCGCGCCGGCGAGGACCACCCGCTCCCGCTATGGAACGGCCAGACGAGCTCGCAGCCCAGCACCGTGGCGGCCATGCTGCGGCTGCTCGAGGTGCCGGTCGGGGCGCGGGTCCTCGATGTCGGGGCGGGCTCGGGCTGGACGACGGCGCTCCTCGCCCGGCTGGTGGGGCCCACCGGCGTCGTCCTGGGCCTCGAGCTCGAGCCGTCGCTGGCTGTCTGGGGCGCCGCGAACGTGGAGCGCTGCGCGATGCCGTGGGCCTCGATCGAGCCCGCGACCCCGGGTACGCCCGGCCGGGCGGTCGACGGCGGCTGGGACCGGATCCTCGTCTCTGCGGCACCGAAGGAGCTGCCGGACGCGCTGGTGGACCAGCTGGGCGAGGACGCGCGGATGGTGATCCCTGTCCGGTCGACCATGCATCTCGTGGTCCGCACGGGCGGCCGGACGCAGATCAGCACGCACGGCTCGTACGCGTTCGTGCCCCTGCGCTGAGCGCTCCGCAGATCACAAGTACGAAACGATCATTTCGCCAGAAGGTGACGAAAGCCGTACCTGCCAGTAACGTGCACCGGGCGTGCGCGGGCCTGTGACTACCGTCACTCCGCGTCCGTCTGTCGATCCTCCTCGAGCCAGGGATGCGCACATGCCACGTCGACCCGTCCTCGCTGCTTTCACAGCTCTCGCAGTAGCGGTCACCACCGCGTTGGTCGGAGCAGGAGGGGCGTCGGCGGCACCGCCGCCGTTCGGTGGCACCATCCCCACCAAGGACACCGGTCAGACGTCGTTCGATCCCGGGCGCTACATCGTCACGCTGGCCGACGACGCCGTCGCCACCTACGACGGCGGCGTGAGCGGCTACGCGGCCACCGAGCCCGCCAAGGGCGACCAGCTCAACGCCCGTCAGGCCCCCGCGAAGAAGTACAGCGACTACCTGGCCGACAAGCAGCAGAAGGTCGCCGACGACGCCGGCGTCTCCATCGACGCCTCCTACACGCTGGCCCTCAACGGCTTCTCGGCGGACCTCACCTCGCAGCAGGCGGCCGACCTCCTGGCCGACCACGACGTGCTCTCCGTGGTCCCCGACGAGCTCCACCACCTCACCGCCGAGCCCTCGACGGCCTTCCTCGGGCTCGAGGGCCCGGGCGGCGTCTGGGACTCCGTCGGCGGCGCGGACCAGGCCGGCAAGGGCGTCGTGCTCGGTGTCCTCGACACCGGCATCGCGCCGGAGAACCCCGCGTTCGCGGGGAGCTCGCTGAGCACCTCGGTCGCCCCCGAGCCTCACCTCGACGGCAGCACGATCACGTACACGAAGGGCGACGGCAACGTCTTCCACGGCGTGTGCCAGACGGGTGAGCAGTTCACCGCCGACGACTGCTCGACCAAGGTCATCGGCGCGCGCTACTACCTCGACGGGTTCGGCGCGGACCAGATCGGCGACGCGTCCACCGGCGAGTACGTCTCCCCGCGCGACGRCGACGGGCACGGCTCGCACACCGCGAGCACCGCGGCGGGCAACGTCGCGACCCCGACGGCGATCGGCGGCATCGACTTCGGCACCATCACCGGCGTGGCACCCGCAGCGCGCATCTCGGCGTACAAGGTCTGCTGGTCCGGACCGGACCCCAGCGTCACGACCGACGACGGCTGCACCACGACCGACCTGCTGTCGGGCATCGACCAGGCGGTCGCGGACGGCGTCGACGTCATCAACTTCTCGATCGGCGGCGGCTCGGCCACGACCGTCCTGCAGCCGACCGACTACGCGTTCCTCGGCGCGGCCGCGGCCGGCATCTTCGTCGCCGTCTCGGCGGGCAACTCCGGACCCGGCGCCTCGACCCTCGACCACGCGTCGCCCTGGTACACCACGGTCGCCGCGTCGACGATCCCGACCTACGAGGCCACGGTCACGTTCGGCGACGGCGAGGCCTTCGCGGGCTCGTCGATCACCGTCAACATGGACCCGTCGGCCGAGCCGCTCACCGGCAACCTGGTGAACTCCACGGCGGTCGCGCTCACGGGCGGCAAGGACGCCAACCTGTGCGCACCAGGATCACTCGATCCGGCGCTCGTCCAGCCCGGCACGATCATCGTCTGCGAGCGCGGCGTCTACGACCGCGTCGCCAAGTCGGCCGAGGTCAAGCGCGTCGGCGGCATCGGCATGGTCCTGCTCAACGTGACGCCCGGCTCGATCGACACGGACTTCCACTCGGTCCCGACGGTCCACCTCAGCGACGTCTACCACGACGCCGTCGTCCACTACGCGGCCACCCCCGGCGCCACGGCGACGTTCACCACGGGCAACTCGCTGGGCACCACGCCCCCGGTCCCGCAGGTCGCCGGGTTCTCCTCGCGCGGCCCGGCCCTCGCCGGCGGCAGCGACATCATCAAGCCCGACATCACCGCACCCGGTGTGGGCATCCTCGCGGCCGGGGCCAACGCCCAGGGCGCCGAGCCGACGTTCCACTTCCTGTCCGGCACGTCCATGGCGTCGCCGCACATCGCCGGCCTCGCGGCCCTCTACCTCGGTGTGCGCCCGAACGCGACGCCCGCCGAGATCAAGTCCGCGATGATGACCACGGCCTACGACACCGTCGACGCCGCTGGCGCGCCGGTGACCGACCCGTTCTCGCAGGGCGCCGGGCACGTCGACCCGACCAAGTTCTTCGAGCCGGGCCTGCTCTACCTGAACGACCTGCCCGACTGGTACGCGTACCTCGCCGGGGTCGGCTACGACACCGGCGTCGACCCGATCGACGCGAGCAACCTCAACATCGCCTCGATCGGCATCGGGAGCCTGACCGCCCCCGAGACCATCACCCGCACCGTCACGTCCACGCAGGCCGGCACCTTCACCTCGTCGGTGCAGGGTCTGGCAGGCGTCGACGCGGTGGTCGAGCCCGCACAGCTCGTGTTCGGGGCCGCCGGCGAGACGAAGACCTTCACGGTCACGTTCAGCCGCACGGATGCCCCGCTCGACGAGTTCACCACCGGCTCGCTCACCTGGACCTCGGGCAGCACCGCGGTGCGCAGCCCGATCGCGGTGCAGCCCGTCACGCTCGTCGCCCCGGCGTCTGTCGAGGGAACGGGAGTGACCGGGTCGGTCGCGGTCGAGGTGACCCCCGGCGGCGACGGCGACATCCCGCTGGCGACGACCGGCCTGTCCGCCGGTCAGCTGCTGGCCGACCCCACCGGCACGGAGACCGAGCACAGCGGCTCCGGGACCACCGGCGACCAGGCCCAGTACCTGGTGGCCGTCCCGGCGGGCGCCCGRCTCGCGCGGTTCGACCTCGACGCGCTGGACGACACCACCGACCTCGACCTGACCGTCTACCGCCTCAACGCCGCCGGCACCCCGGTCGCGGGCTGGCAGTCGGCGACCGGGTCGGCCGACGAGCGGGTCGACATCCTCAACCCGGTCGCCGCCACCTACGCGGTGCTGGTCGACGTCTACAGCGCCGGTGCCGGCGTCACCTGGGACACCACGGTGACCTCGGTGGTCCCGGGCGGGGCTCCGCTGGGCCTCGACCCGGCGGTGCTGGCCGGCCAGCAGGGCATCCCGGTGACGTACTCGGCGTCGTGGACCGACCTCACGCCGAGGACGACCTACCTCGGGCTCGTCGACTACGGCGACACGGGTCAGTCCACGGTCGTGCAGGTGGCCACCGGTGAGCCGGCGACGCCGACGACCACGACCCTCGCGGTCACCGGCGGGACGAAGGCCGGCCAGGAGCAGACGCTCACGGCTACCGTCGCCCCCGCCGAGGCCACCGGCACCGTCACGTTCCTCGACGGGACCACGACGATCGGCTCGTCCGCCGTCACCTACGGCTCGGCGACCGTGAAGGTGAAGCTGGGCGCCGGCTCGCACTCCCTGACGGCGGCGTTCGCGCCCGACGACCCCGCGCTGTACGCGGCGTCCACCTCGCCGGCCGTGCCGGTGGAGATCGCGCAGTCGACCTCGACCACGACGTTCACGCTGTCTCGCGCCGCCGCCCCGTACGGGTCGACGACGAAGGCGGCGATCGTGGTCAAGGGTGCGACCGCACCGCCGACCGGCACCGTGGAGATCAAGGACGGCTCCGTGACAGTCGCCACCGGCACCCTCGTGGTGACGGGGCTGCGAGGCGTCGCCGACGTGGTGCTGCCGAGCACGCTCGCGGCCGGCCACCACCGCCTGACCGCGGTCTACAGCGGCAACGCCGATGTGTCCGCGTCGCAGGCCCAGCGGTGGTTCACCGTGACGCCGCTGGCGTCGCGGGCCGCGATGGGGACGTCGTCGTGGACCGTGCACAAGGGCTCCTCGCCGGTGATCACCATCAAGGTCGTCGGCCCGAAGGGCGCTCCCGCGCCGACCGGCTCGGTCGTCGTGCGGATCGGCCTGACCAAGGTGGCGACCGTGCCGCTCGTCAACGGCGTCGCCACCGCGACCCTGCCGTCGGTGCAGCGCTCGGGCGTCGTCCTGGCCACCTATCGGGGCGACGCCGGCTACCTGCCGACGGCGATCTCGAGGTACCTGACGGTCACCCGCTGAGCCTGCGGGCCCGTTGACGAGGGCCGCGTCGACCTCCGGGTCGGCGCGGCCCTCGCGCGTCCGGGTTCGACGCCGGTGCCGCGGATTCCCGGGGGATTCAACCGCGCGGCGGGTCAAGCACGGCGCGCGCGGCGTCGATAACAGGGGCATGGCAATGTTCCGACGCTCCGCGCGCCCGTCCGACGGGTCCGTGGTGCCGCACCCGCACACACCCGCCGACGAGAACCGCTCCGTGCGCGTCGAACCGCTGAACAGCGCCGAGATCGTCTGGACCGCGCAGCACCGCGAGATCATCACGGGCCTCTGCTCCGGCACGGTCGACACGCAGTCGCTCGGTGACCTGTTCGACCGCGTGCAGGCGATCTGGCTGCAGTCGCAGGACCGCACCGACCCGAAGTCCCTGGTGCACGCGTTCGGCGTCTCGCTGGGCGACCTCGTCGCGCAGCGCGTGCCGGGCCTCGTCTGGGGCTCCGCGCACGGCGACGGCGCTCCCGAGCTGGTGCTGACGCACCCCGAGCACGACCTCGTCGTCTTCCCGCTCGCTGCCGTCGCGAAGAGCTGGGGCGAGGCACCCGTCGGCTGGGTGTCCGAGTACGTGCACGAGGCGGCGGGCGGCGCCCTCGCGATCCTCGCGAGCGAGCGCCAGCCCCACTGATCGCCCGCGGGCATCGCTCGGCGGCCGGGCCACGGTCGCCTGTTGCCGGCGACGCGACCGCTCGCGTGACGGCCGCTGAGTTGAAGACTTTGTCACGCCCGGCGCGACGAAGTCTTCACCTAGCGGGCCTGGGGCCCGCTGGCAGAGGACTCAGGCGCCAGCGCTGCGACGTTCGGTCGGGGCGGCCGTCAGAAGAGGACGTCGGCCTGGGGGGCTGCCGCCGCCCGGGTGGGCGCAGCGGCCGCCGGAGCGATCGCCGCGGGCGGGGTCACGGTCGCCGGAGCGACCGCCGCGGGCGTGGTCGCCTGTTCCGGGGTCGCGGGGGCGGTCGTCCCGTCGCGTACGCCGCGGGCCGCGATGCCCGCGAGCTCGTCGGCGCGCTCGTTGAACTCGTCGCCGCGGTGGCCGCGCACCCAGACGAAGGTGACGGCGCCGGGCCGGGTCGCGATGGCCTGGTCGATGGACTGGATGAGCGCGAGGTTCTGCACGGGTCCGCCGGCGGCCGTGCGCCAGCCCTTGCGCTTCCAGCCGTGCACCCAGTCCGACGAGCACTTGATCGCGTACTGCGAGTCGGCCTGGATGGTGAGGGGCTCGTCGCCGGGGTGGGAGCGGATGGCCTCGAGCACGGCCAGGAGCTCGGCGATCTGGTTGGTGCCCGACGCGTGACCGCCGCTGGCGCTGGTGCCGTCGTGGTTGGCCCAGGCCCACCCGATGGCCCCGCCGGGGTTGCGCAGGCAGGAGCCGTCCGTGCTGACCGTGATCACGGGGGGTGATTCTGCCCTGCCCCCGGGGCTTCCCTGCACCCGAACGGGGTCATTCTGCACGCGAGCGCTCAGGCCGATGGGCATTCCGGCCGATGTGCACGGTATGACGACGTTCGACGACACGGACTTCTTCACCGACACCTTCACCGGCTTCGGCGACCGCGAGGCGCCCACGCGGCGCTCGCCGCTGCTCACCGGACTGATCCTGGTAGCCGCGGCAGCCCTGGTGCTGGGCGGCATGGTCTGGGTGAAGCTGGCTCAGCACCCCGTCGCGACGGTCACCGTCGACCCCACGACCGCGCTCTCGGTCTTCGCGCGCCCGCAGCGCTCGACGGACATCGTCAGCGTCGACGACCTCGCCGGCAGCCAGATCGCGGCGGACAGCACGCGGTTCCTCGTCGCGACGCCGACCGCCAGCTACTACGCGGGGGTGTCGCGGACGAACCTGGTCTGCGTGCTCGCCGTCGTCAAGGGCGACCTGCCGACGAAGAGCTGCACGTCCGCCGACGCGGGCGGCCGTCTAGTCGTCAACGACGAGCTCATGGTCGTCACGACAGGCGGAACCGCCCCGGCCACCGCGGACGGTTGGCACGAGGCGGCTCCCGACGTCTTCGTGAACGACTGACGCCTCACTCCGGCAGGCGCAGGCGAGCACCGAGCGCCGCGGCGCCGACGACCGCACCCGCGCAGGCGAGCACGATGTCCTTGACCACGTACTGACCTGTCAGGGTCGGTCCGCCGGCGGGGAAGAGCTCGCCGTAGAAGAGCACCAGCGGCGACATGATGCCGACCAGAGCGCCGGCCAGGATCACCAGGCCGGTCCGCAGGAACAGCCCCGTGACCAGCGTGAGCCCGATGACGGTCTCCATGATCGCGGTGAGCAGCAGCGCCGCCGTCGGGCCGACGTGGCCCAGCGTCAGCGTGCCGATGGTGCGCTCGGCCAGCTCCGCCGCCGGGCTCATGCCGGGGAAGAACTTCAGGACGCCGAAGCCGAGGAACACGAGCCCGAGACTGATCCGCAGGGCGGTGATCGAGTAGCGGGTGAGCACCTCGGCGATCCCCGCCTCGACTCGCGCGAGCCGAGAGGGTGCGGCTGCGGGACGGGCGAGGGTGTTGCTCGGGACGGGGGCCGACGTCCCGGCCGCGGGTCGCGCGCCGGACGTCAGGGTGGTGGCGGAGGACATGGGACGTKCCTTTCCGGTCAGACCCCTGGTCGGGGCGCTGGGTGCCGGTGATCTCCGGCGGGACGCGGCTACCGGTCGGTAACTCACGTCTCAGCAAGAGGACGGGTGTCCATGTCTGATACGTCCGATTTCCACTCGTTCGGCGCAATTCACCCGTTCGAGTGACACGTAGTCATCCGAGCGCGAGGGCGTCCACCACGCGCTTCACGCTCGACGAGAGACCCCACCGCTCGGCCAGCGCGACGAGCGCCTCGGCGTCCGCCACGACGCTGGGCAACCGGTCGTCGATGTCCCCGACCGGCGCGTCCGGAGCCACCCGGACGACCGCGGGAGCCACCTCGAGGTACGGCGCGGCCTCGACCAGCCGCTTGCGCTGGGTGGCCGTGAGCCCGGGGTCGCCGGCGTCGCGCGCGGCGAGGATGCCGACCAGCGACCCGTACCGGTGGATCAGCTGCGCGGCCGTCTTCTCGCCGATCCCGGGCACGCCGGGCAGGCCGTCGCTCGGGTCCCCGCGCAGCACGGCCATGTCGGCGTAGGCAGGCCCGGACGGGACCGCGTACTTCTCCTTCAGCCGCGCCTGGTCGATCGCCTCGAGGTCCCGGATGCCGCGGATCGTGTAGAGCACGCGCACGGGGACCTCGTCGTCGACGAGCTGGAACAGGTCCCGGTCCCCCGTGATGACGTCGACGGCCGCGCGCTCTCGCTTGGCCACCTCCCGCGCGACCAGTGTGCCGATGACGTCGTCGGCCTCGTACCCCGGCACCCCGACGCGCGTGATGCCGAGCGCGGCCAGGACGTCGACGATGACCGGGACCTGCGGCGACAGGGTGTCCGGCACCTCCTCGATGCCCGTGGTGCCCGGCACCTCGACCGCGACCCGGTGGGCCTTGTACGACGGGATCGCGTCGACGCGGAACTGCGGCCGCCAGTCGTCGTCCCAGCACATGACCAGCCGCTTAGGCCGGTGGACCGTGACCAGCGTGGCGATCATGTCGAGCAGCCCGCGCACCGCGTTGACCGGGGTGCCGTCGGGCGCCTTCACCGAGTCGGGGACCCCGAAGTACGCGCGGAAGTACAGCGAGGCGGTGTCCAGCAGCAGCAGCTTCTCGGTGCGTTCGGCCATGCGGCGAGTCTGGCAGGAACCACCGACGAGGGCTGGGGACCAGCACCCGAACGGGCCGCGCGACGCGCCGATCGCTGCCAGGATCGCCACCATGAGCGTGCTGTGCGAGTACTTCGCCGCCCCGTCCGACGCCGCGGCCGCTGCCGTCGTCGACCGGCTCGGCGGCCCCGCGGACGCGAGCGGGGCGCCGGTCACCAAGACGCGCGGGTTCTTCCACCGGAAGGCGGAGCCGGTCCACGTCCCGGGCGGGCCGGTCGTGGCCTACCCGACCGTCGACGGCGGCGGCATCGAGCCCGTCGTCCAGCTGGCGACGCTCGAGGAGATTCTCACCGGCCGCTCCTACGACGACGTGATCGACGGCCTCGAGGAGGGCAACGTCGTCGCCGAGCGCGACGGCGGCCAGCGGCTCGTCGTGCGCCTCACGCCGACGCTGACCGCTGCGCTGGTCGACTCGTCCGCGGACACGCTCGCCGCGGCGGCCCTCCCGTGGTCGCAGACGGAGGAGTTCTGGGGCGAGGCCGACCCGGCACCCCTGGCGGGCTTCCTCGGCCGCCTCGCCGACCTGGCCCGCGGGGCGCGCGAAGCGGGCGACACGCTGTACTGCTTCGTCACCACCTGAACAGGCCGGCACAGGCACGAGAACAACCTGGGACGCGGAACGAGGTCTCAGAACGCGTCCCACGTTGTTCTCGCGGGGTCCGGGCGACGACGAGACCGGACGTCGGCGGCCGGCGCGGCGAGCGTCCGGCGGGTCGAGCAGACGGGCATGACGAAGGCCGGTCGGCGCCCCCTCCGGCGCCGGCCGGCCTTCGTGCTTCGCGCGCCGTGCGGTCAGCCGGCCGTCGAGAAGTCCAGCTGGTCGTCGACCACCGCGATGACGCTCCACGTGACGCCGTCCGCGTCGGCCAGCTCGTACGTCGGCACCAGCACGGACGCGCCCGTCGGGAGCGTGGTGAGCGCGACGCCGAGGCGGGCGGACACCAGCGTGACGTCCTGGACCGGCCAGGCCAGCGGGCTGCCGGGGGCGGGCGTCGCAGGGACGGTCGGGTCGGGGTTCGGCGCGACGGACGCCGCGGAGTCGTCGGCGACCTTCATGCCGTCGGCGACCATCGGCATCACGCCGCCGCCCGAGGCCCCGAACCGCGGGTCGCCCAGCCGCGCGACGGCCTCGGTGGGGCTGACCACGTCATAGGACCCCAGCTCGACCAGTGGTGCCAACGGGGCGTACAGGGACTGGACCCCGTCGGCGACGACCGTGACGCTCGCCGTGACGCCCGTCTGCTGGCCGTCGACCACCTGGCTGCCCGTCACGGTGGTGACCTGCGGGTTGCCCGGGTCGGTCGACGCCGCGAACTGGTAGCCGGCGGTGTCGACACCCACCGACGCGAGCGTGTCCTTCGCCTGCGCGATCGCGCTGTCCCCCGTCGCCGCCGGCGCGGTGTTCACGCACCCGCCCTTGTCGATGCCCGGCTCCGGCATCGCGACGCCGCCGCCGGCCGTGTCGCCGGCGGGTGACCCCGCGCTGTCCGGTGTGGCGAGCCCGCAGTTCCACGGGTCCCTCGTCGGGTCGTAGTACGACAGGCTCGCCAGGCCGTCGGCGGAGAGCGACACCGACGGACCCGTGCCGTCGTTGGTGCCCACCGCCCACGTGCCGTACTCCTGCCGCGGCTGACCCTGCACGCCGAGAGCAGCCGCCGCGGCCACGACCGTCTCCTGCGAGTACGTGCCGGCGGCGTCGAAGCCCCACGCCTTGCCCGACCCGCCCTCGGTGGACAGCCCGCTCGCCGTGAACACCGTCCGGCCGCCGTACCAGGGGTACATGAGCTTCGAGGAGTCCGCGGCACCGGCCGCCATCGACGTGTCCGGCGCCACTGCCGCCGGCTCGTTCTGCGCCGCGCCGCCGAGCGAGATCGGCGGCGCCGCCGTCACCGTCTCCGCGGCGTTGTTGAGGCCGTACGCGTAGCTGCCGGCGCCGATGACCGCGACACCCGCGACCGCCGCCGCGATCTGCAGCCAGCGGGGGGCGCGCCGGCTCCGGCGCGCGGCGAGCTCGTCGGGGACCGGAGTTCCGCCCGGTGCGAGCGGCACCCCCGTCCGCTCCGCGACGGCCGCGGTCAGTCTGGCGAGGTCGGGCTCGCTGCCCGCGGCCGGGTCCGCGGCCTGGAGCCGGGCGAAGGCGACGTCGTCGGCCGGCGGCTCGCCTGCTGCGGGGGTCTCGTGCTCGGTGCGGTCGTCCACGTTCGTGCCTCCTGGTCGCGGGTGCGCTGCTCTCTACCCCGTCTGTGTGCCGAGGGAGGCGCTGCTTGCACGGGCGGGTCCGGACGTTCGCGTCGTCAGGCTCCGGCGACGGCCCACGCCTCGCGCAGGCGGGCACGGGCCCGGCTCAGCGCGGCGTCCGCCCCACCCCGTCCGATGCCGAGCACGTCCGCCAGCGCATCACCCGTCAGGCCCTCCCACGCGTTGAGCAGCAGGATCTGCCGATCCCTGGCCCCCAGCGCGCCGAGCACCTCGCGCACCCGTTCGTCCTGCACCGCGCGCACCGCCGGGTCGTCGTCGTCGATCTCGTCCGGCACGTCACCGATCGGCACCGGGCGACCCTTGCGCCGGTGGTTCGCGACGACGAAGCCCGCCGTCCGGTACAGCCACGGCAGCTCGGCGCCGTCCGGCACGTCCGCGCGCCGGCGCCAGGCGGTCGCGAGCACGTCCGCGGTGAGGTCCTCGGCCTCGTCGCGACCGGCCCGCCGGACGACGAACCGGTGCACCGCCGACGCGTGGTCGCGGACCACGGCCTCGAACCAGGCGGCATCGTGACCGGACTCGTCGACCGACTGCGCGTCGTCGGTCGCAGCCGGGCCGGCCTCGCCCGGCAGGGCGGACACGCCGGCCGCTCCCGCCGGCCGGCCGTCGAGCGGCGAGTCGTCGGGCTCGAGGTCCGGCGTGCTCGGTGTCGGCGACGGCACAGTGCTCCCAGGTGGTCGTGGTCGGGCGAAGGCCTACACCTGCACTCTGTCGCGAGGGACGACGAACTTGCACCACCGAACGACGTGTTTTCGACAGCCGTGCGGGCGCGCGAGGCCGACGGCTGCCGAGCACCGACCGCGAGCGCCCGCTGCGACGGGCGCGGACTCAGAGGCCGTCGGCGACCACCGCGGTGACGCGGAGCCACGCGTCGCGGGTGGTGGTGCTGAGGGCGTCGTAGTCGATGGGACCGCCGGCGACGAGCGCCTTGTCGTGCGGCACCTCCAGCACGGCACGGGTGAGCGCCCCGAAGTGCGTCTTGAGGCGGCGCTGCAGGTCCTTGTCGACCTTCGGCTCCGGGGCGGACAGCACCGTCACGGCCCGGCGGACGGCCTCGTCGTGCCCGGTGGCGCGCAGGGCGTCCAGTGCCCAGGCGGCGGACTGCGCGGTGTCCTCCCGCACGGTCGACACCACGACGATCTGGTCGGCCGCACCGACGGCGGCCTGCCAGTTCGACGCGCGCATGTTGTTGCCGGTGTCGATGACGATCACCCGGTAGAACCGCGACAGCACCTGGTGCAGGGACGAGAACGAGGCGGCGTCGACCGACGAGGCCGAGGCGGAGTTCTCGTCGGAGGCCAGCACGTCGAACTGCTCGCTCGGCTGGGTGCGGACGAAACCGTCGAGGTCGCCGATGCGGACGGTGCCCTCGGACCCGAGCGCGGGCAGGGCGTTGAGCAGGTCGACGGCGGTCCGGGTGTGGTCGGCGTGCGACGAACGCCACCCGAGCGTCCCGCGGGTCTCGTTGTTGTCCCACGCGAGGGTGTAGCCGCCGCGCTGGAGGCCGAACGTCGCGGCCAGCAGCATCGTCGCCGTCGTCTTGTGGGCGCCGCCCTTGGGGTTGATGATGACGACCGTCTTCGGGCCGTCGAGGGTCCGCCGGACCGACGCGGAGGCGACGCGCCGACGGCGCTCGACCCGGCCGGGACGCGGGGAGATGCCACCGAAGGTGACGCGTCGGACACCGGCTCTCCAGCCGTGCTCCGCGGGTCCGTCCGAGACCGGGTGACGAGCGGCGAGCAGGTCGTCGAGGGTGGGCAGCGGCTGGGACGACCCGGACGAGGGCGCGCCCAACCGCTCTCCGGTGAGCCCGCTCGCCGTCGCGGCGGCGGACGGAGCCGCAGCCGGGTCGGACCCCGTGGTCGTCGGCGCCGACCGCGTGGAGGTTCCGCGCGTCGCCGCAGGTCCCCGAGCTGCGGCAGCCCCGGCTGCCGCCGATGGCGCGGGCGGGGCCGGAGGTGCGGAGGCAGATGCGGTCGACGACGACGTTGCCGCCGCCGCGGCGGCCACCTCAGGCC
>NZ_JBFULZ010000091.1:0-15588 GCF_054049635.1 Cellulomonas sp. P5_C6
GCCGACGACGAGGGCGCCCGCGACGATCGAGACGAGCGAGGTGAGGAAGGTGAACCCGACGACGAGCCAGACGCGCCACGACCGCAGCACCTCGCCGACGGTCGCGACCTGCCCCAGCACGGACCGGCTGACGGACACGATGAGCAGGCCCGTGAGCACGGTGGTCGCGATCGAGGTGAACGGCGCGGCCACCAGGGAGCCGACGGACGCGCCGAGGGCGTCGCCCAGCTCCATCTGCCCGGACGGGTCGATCTCGGAGACCAGGTCCGCCATCTGCGCCGACAGCACCCCGCGGACGTACCAGACGATGACCGACTGGAGCACGACGGCGAGCGTCACCACGAGGGCGGCGAGCCCGAACATGACGCGCGGGTTCGCGCGGACCGCCCGGAAGGCGCCGTCGTAGATCTCGCCCATGCCGAGCGGTCGCAGCGGGATGATCCCGGGCTGCAGGGCGGGCGGCCGCCACGCGACCCCGGGGGGCGGTGGCGAGGCGGGCCCCCACGCACCCGGAGGCTGCGGCGCGCCCCACCCCGGCGGCGGGGGAGGGACGGGTGCTCCGGGCGGCGCCGGCGGTGGCGTACCCGCTCCCGCGGGCGCGGCCCACGTCGGCGTCTGCGGCACGTCGTCGTGCGGGCTCGTCATGCGAGCGCGGCTCCCTCGGCTGTGGTCGACCCCGGTGGTCCGGGCGCCGTCACGTGGCCCCCGCGGAGGAATCATCGTGCCACGACGGCCGTGGCCGCCGACGCGCGTCCGGGTGATGTGTCGGCCCCGATTCACGTCGGACGGGCGTGTGGCCCGGGTCCGGGCGTTCACGGTGCGAGAATGCCGCCATGAAGGGACGCGTGCTGGTGGTCGACGACGACACCGCGCTGGCCGAGATGATCGGCATCGTGCTGCGCTCGGAGGGTTTCGACCCGGTGTTCTGCGAGGACGGTGACGAGGCGATCGGGGTGTTCCGCGCCACGCAGCCGGATCTCGTCCTGCTCGACCTCATGCTGCCCGGCAAGGACGGCAACGAGGTCTGCCGGCAGATCCGCGCCGAGTCGGGCGTGCCCATCGTCATGCTCACGGCCAAGAGCGACACGGTCGACGTCGTGCTGGGCCTCGAGTCGGGCGCCGACGACTACATCTCCAAGCCGTTCAAGCCCAAGGAGCTCGTGGCCCGCGTGCGCGCCCGGCTGCGCCGCAGCGACGAGCCGGCCCCGGAGCACCTGACCATCGGCGACGTGACCATCGACGTGCCCGGCCACCGGGTCGCCCGCGCGGGCCGACCGGTCTCGCTCACGCCGCTCGAGTTCGACCTGCTGGTGGCCCTCGCCCGCAAGCCCTGGCAGGTGTTCACCCGCGAGGTCCTGCTGGAGAAGGTGTGGGGCTACCGGCACGCCGCCGACACCCGCCTGGTGAACGTGCACGTGCAGCGTCTTCGCTCCAAGATCGAGAACGACCCGGAGCAGCCCGAGATCGTCGTGACGGTCCGCGGCGTCGGCTACAAGGCGGGCGTGGCCTCGACGTGAGGTGGTCTGGAGCAGGCTCGTGCGGGTGAGCGGGGCCTGGCGGCTGGTCAGGGCACGCTCGCGGCGCCGGGTCCGCTCGTGGGCACGGGCGTGGCGCTCGTCGCTGCAGGTCCGCGTCATCACGTCGACCATGGCGATCGGGCTGGTCGCGCTCACCCTCGTCGGCGCCTACGTCAGCGCCCGGATGGCGGACGGGCTGTTCAACGCGCGGCTCGAGCAGGTGCTCCAGGAGAGCGCCCGGTCCACCCAGCAGGCGCAGGCGACCCTCGACGCGTCGACTGCGACCGCGGGCACCGACGTGCAGCGGCTCCTGCGGGACGTGGCGCTCGCCCAGCGCACCGGTGGTTCCGACCGGCGCGAGGTCTTCCTGCTGCGTGCCCCCGGCCAGAAGGGCGGCGGCGTGACGGTCACGGGTGCGGCCTCGGACCGCTCGCTGCTCTCCCTGGTGAGCCCCGAGCTGCGGCTCGCGACGGCCGGCGGCGGCCAGCACTGGCAGTCCGTGGCCATCGAGCAGGAGAGCGGCGGGGTGTCGCCCGGCGTGATCGTCGGCCAGGACGTGACCGTGCCGGTCGAGGGCACCTACCAGCTGTTCTTCCTCTACAGCCTGCAGTCCGAGCAGGACCGGCTCGACTTCCTCCAGCGCACCCTCGCGCTCGCCGCGGCCGCCCTCGTCGTGCTGCTCGGCAGCATGACGTGGCTGGTCACGCGGCAGACCGTGCGCCCCGTCCGGCGCGCCGCGGAGGTGGCCGAGCGGCTCGCCGACGGGCACCTGTCCGAGCGGATGCCCGAGAAGGGCGAGGACGAGATGGCGACGCTGGCCCGCTCGTTCAACGAGATGGCGGACAGCCTCCAGGACCAGATCCACCGCATGGAGGAGCTGTCGACCCTCCAGCGCCGGTTCGTCTCCGACGTCTCGCACGAGCTGCGGACCCCGCTGACCACCATCCGCATGGCCGGCGAGGTCATCCACGCCTCCCGCGACGACTTCGACCCCGCGGCCAAGCGCTCCGCGGAGCTGCTGCAGACCCAGCTCGACCGGTTCGAGGACCTGCTCGCGGACCTGCTCGAGATCAGCCGGTTCGACGCCGGCGCGGCCGTGCTGGACGCCGAGGGCCGGGACGTGAACGACGTCGTCATCCAGGCCGTCGACCACGCCTCCCCGCTGGCCGAGCGGCGCGGAGCGTGGCTGCACGTCGTCGTGCCCGAGGAGCGCTGCGTCGCGGACATCGACCCCCGCCGGGTCGAGCGCATCCTGCGCAACCTGCTGGTGAACGCCGTCGAGCACGCGGAGGGCAGCACGGTCGAGGTGACGGTGGGTGCCGACGCGCACGCCGTGGCGGTCACGGTCCGCGACCGCGGCGTCGGCATGACCCCCGACGAGGCGGCGCACGTGTTCGACCGGTTCTGGCGTGCCGACCCCGCGCGCGCCCGCACGACCGGGGGCACCGGGCTCGGGCTCGCGATCTCCCTGGAGGACGCGCACCTGCACGGCGGCTGGCTCGAGGCGTGGGGCCGTCCCGGGCGGGGCGCGAGCTTCCGGCTCACGCTGCCGCGCCGCGCAGGCATCCGGCTCACCGGGTCGCCCCTGCCGCTGGCGCCCGACGAGTCGCCGATCACCGGCGCCCTGCGCATCCCCGTGGTCCGGCCGAACACCGATCCCGCGGCCCTGCCCGACATGACGTCCGACGAGCACGGCGCGGTCGACCGGCAGGGGGTCCGATGAGCGCGCGCGGGCTCCGCCGGACGGCGCTGGCCGCCCTGACCGTGGCCGTGCTGGCGGCGTGCTCGGCGATCCCGACCTCCGGACCGGTCCAGGAGGGGAACGCCGAGGTCAGCGAGCCGACCGACATCGACGTGCTCGCCCCCGGGCCGCAGCCGGGCGCCAGCCCGACGGAGATCGTCGACGGCTTCCTCGCGGCCGGCGCCGCCGGGTTCAGCGACCAGTTCGTGACCGCACGGGAGTACCTGGCGGGCGAGGCGAAGGCCACCTGGCAGCCCCTCGCGTCCGTCGCCGTCTCCGGTCCGCTCGAGTACGAGCCGTCGACCACCGACACCGAGGTCACCATCGACGTCCCGGTGAAGGCCCGCGTGGACGAGGGCGGCCGCTACGCCGAGGCGGCGCCGGAGGGCAGCGAGTCGGTCACGTTCAACATGGTCCAGGACGACGACGACCAGTGGCGGATCGGCAAGCTGGCCGACGGGCTGATCCTCCAGCAGGAGGACTTCACCAGGAACTACCGGCCGGCGTCGCTCTACTTCCTGTCCCCGGACGACACGTTCCTGGTGCCGGAGTCGCGGTGGTTCCCGGCGAAGAACCTGCCGACGTCGATCATGACGGAGCTGCTCGGCGGCCCGTCGCCGTGGCTGCAGGACGCCGTCAGCACCGCGGTGCCGGACGGCGTGGAGCTGAACCCGCAGTCCGTGACCGTCGACGAGGACGGCGTGGCCCACGTCAGCCTCGCCCCGGCGCTGGCGGTCACCCGCGCCGACCGCGATCTCCTGCTCCAGCAGATCGACGCGAGCCTGCGCCCCGTGCCCGGCATCGGCTCGGTCCAGGTGGACGCGGGCGGCGTAATCCTGGAGCCGGGTCCGACGACGCTGGAGCGGGGGAACCCGCCGCCCAGCAACCTGGAGCTCCTCCAGGGCGACCGGATCGTCGCGCTGGTCGACGGCGAGGTCACCGCGGTGCCCGGCCTCGAGTCGCTCGCCGGCCTCGACCCGCGCAGCCCTGCGCGGAACGAGGACGCCTCGGTCCGCGTGATGCTCTCGGGGACGACCACGCTGAGCACCGTGCCGACCGGCCCGGCGCCCGCGCGCGACCTGTTCACCGGGTCGGGACTGGTCGCACCGTCCGTCGACCGCTTCAGCTGGGCCTGGACCGCGGACTCGTCGAGCGGGCTCGTCGCGGCGCCCACCGACGGCGACCCCGTGCACGTCAGTGCGGAGTGGCTCGACGGCCGGACGGTGCGCGCCGTGCGCGTCGCCCGCGACGGGGTCCGGATCGCGATCGTGTCCGCCGGTGCCGACGGCGTGAACATCGATGTCGCGGCGATCACCCGGGACGAGTCGGGCACGCCGCAGCAGCTGGGCATCCCCGTCCGGGCGGGTGCCTCGCTCGTGGACGCCACGTCGGTCGTCTGGTCCGACGAGTCCACCCTCGCCGTCATCGGGCGCTCGACCGGCAACCCGGCCGTCCACCTGGTCCCGGTCGCCGGCCCCACGAGGGCGCTGCCCGAGGTGGCCAAGCTGGCGGCGGAGGCCGGGGGTTCGGTCATCTACGTCACGACGACGGACGGCGAGCTGCGCAGGTTCGTCGGCTCCACGTGGGCGCAGGTCAAGGGGGTCGCGGGCGCGTCCGACCCGTCGTTCCCCGGCTGACCCGGCCGCCCACAGCCCCGGGGCTCCACAGGCCCGTCCGCGTCCGCGCGCGGGACCGGGCAGCCTCGGGCCCATGACGTTCGCCCGAGAGCTCCTGGGACTGCTGCTGCCGGTCGCGTGCGGTGGCTGCGGGGCCGACGACGTCGCCTGGTGCCCGACCTGCGCGGCGCGGCTGGCGGGACGCCCGTGGCGGTGCGAGGACCGCGCGCCCCGGCTCGACCGGCTGGACGGGTCGACGCCGCCGGTGTGGACCCTGGCGGACTGCACCGGCGACGTCCGGCGCGGCATCGTCGCGTGGAAGGACCGCGGGCGGCTCGACCTGACCCACCCGTTCGCGCTCGCGGCCCGGGTCGCCGCGCACCGGGTCGCGCCGCAGCTGCGCGACCGTCCGCTGCTGGTCGTCCCCGCGCCGTCGACCGCCGCGACCCGCCGCCGCCGGGGTGCCGACCTGGCCGGCGAACTGGCGGCTGCCGTGGCCGACGGCCTGTGCGACGCCGGTCTGCCGGCGCAGCCGGCACCGGTCCTCGTGCGCGACGGCGGCCGGGACCAGGTCGGTCTCGGCGCCCGGGCGCGGGCCCGGAACCTCGCCGGGCAGGTCCGGGTGGCCCCGTCACGAGCACCGCGGGCGCACCGGGCAGCGGTGCTGCTCGTCGACGACGTCCTCACCACGGGTGCCACCTTCGCCGCGTCCCGCGCCGCGCTGGAGCGGGCCGGGGCACGGGTCGTCGGGGGCCTCACGCTGGCGTCGACACCCCGTCCGACCGCGCCGCCCCGACTCCCTCCCGGGCGACCGGTGTCCACAGGGTGATCCCTGCGCGGTGCGAGTGGTTCGACGGGTCCCGCGGGGTTAGCGTGGGGGCCTGAGCCGACGGCGCCGCGCGGAGCCGACCCCCACGGGGTCGTCCGGGTAGGCCGCGGGAGGAGGTGACGCCGCCCGACTGCCCCTGGGGCAGCCCATCGTCTGTCACCTGGGCGGGCACGACCCGCCCCTGACCTCGCAGGAGGCTCACATGGAGATCGTGGTTGCCGGCCGGCACACCGAGGTGCTTCCGAAGTACCGGACGCACGTCGAGCAGAAGCTCGCGAAAGTCGAGCAGCTGGCCCCCCGCGCGCAGCGGATCGACGTCCTCGTGTCGCACGAGACGAACCCTCGACAGTCCGGCAGCTGTGAGCGCGTCGAGCTCACCGTCGTCGACCGGGGGCCCGTGATCCGCGCCGAAGCGTGCGCAGACGACCGGTACGCCGCGCTGGACCTGGCGCTCGGGAAGCTTCTCGAGCGGCTGCGTCGCACGCGTGACCGGCGCAAGGACCACCGCAACCACACTCCCATCGCCCCCGTCGACGTCCGTCCGCCCGAGCCCGAGCCGGAGGCGTCCGCACCGGTGGACCCCGACGCGGCCGTCGAGACGACGCTCGGCGACTCGCCCGTGATCATCCGCGAGAAGGTCCACCAGGCGCAGCCGATGACGGTCGACGACGCGCTCTACGAGATGGAGCTCGTGGGGCACGACTTCTTCCTGTTCATCGACGCCGAGACCGCGCAGCCGTCGGTGGCGTACCGCCGCCGTGGGTGGAGCTACGGGATCATCAAGCTCGACACGCCCGTCACGGCGACCGTCGGCGGCTGACCACCCGCACGCCCGACGCCCGCCCGGTCCTCGTGACCCGGCGGGCGTCGTCGTGTCGGTGGCGCACGGCAGGATGAGCGGGTGCCGCTCGATCGCCTCTCCCTGTCGCAGGCCCGCCGCATCACCCTGCGCGCCCAGGGTCTGGACCGGCCCCGCCCCGCGCGTGGCGCCGATCCCACGATGCGTCAGTTCCAGCAGGTCGTCGACAGGCTGGGTCTGCTGCAGATCGACTCGGTCAACGTGCTCGCCCGCGCGCACCTCATGCCGGTGTTCTCCCGGATCGGTCCGTACGACCCGGCGCTGCTGGACCGGGCCGCGGGCCGGTCGCCGCGCCGGCTGGTGGAGACGTGGGCCCACATGGCGTCGTTCGTGCCGCCCGAGACCTTCCGGCTGCTCGGCTGGCGGCAGCGCGCGTACCAGGACGAGGCGTGGGGCGGGATCGCCGAGGTGCCGCTGACGCACTCGCCGGTGCTCGCGGAGATCCGCGCGATCATCGACCACCGCGGCCCGGTCACCGCGCGCGAGGTGCAGCAGGGGTTCGAGGCGGAGCACCCGACCACCCGGGGCGAGTGGGGGTGGAACTGGTCGGTGGCCAAGCGCGTGCTCGAGTTCCTCTTCTTCACGGGCGAGATCACGTCGGCGGGACGCAACGGCGCGTTCGAGCGGCGGTACGACCTGACGTCCCGCGTCCTGCCGGCCGACGTCCTCGCGCGCCCCGAGCCGTCCGACGAGGACGCGGTCCGGGCCCTGACCGAGATCGGCGCCCGGGCGCACGGCATCGGCACGCTGCGCAGCATCGCCGACTACTTCCGGATCAAGGAGGCGCGGGTCGCGTCGGCCATCACCGACCTGGTCGAGGACGGCGTGCTGCACCAGGTCGAGGTCGACGGCTGGAAGCAGGGCCCGGTCTACCGGCACCGCGACGCCGACCTGCCCCGCCGGGCCGCCGGGCGCGCCCTGCTCAACCCGTTCGACCCGCTCGTGTTCGAGCGCCGTCGGGTCGAGGCGCTGTTCGACCTGCGCTACCGCATCGAGATCTACGTGCCCGAGCCGCAGCGGGTGTGGGGCTACTACGTGCTCCCGTTCCTGCTGGGTGAGTCGCTGCCGGCGCTGGTGGACCTCAAGGCCGACCGGCAGGCCGGGATCCTGCGCGTGCACGCGGCGCACCGGGCGCCGGGTTCCACCACCCCCGACGCCGACGTGATCGACCCGCTCGCCGCCGAGCTGCGCGACCTCGCGGGCTGGCTCGGCCTGGGCGACATCGTCGTCGGCGACCGCGACGGCTCGCTGCGCGGCGATCTCGCGGTCGACCTGACGTACGCGCTGCGGTCGGCGCCGTGACCCCGGAGACCCGGTCGCGCGACTTCGCCCTGGTCGCCCTCGGCGGCGTGCTGTGGGGCACCGGCGGGCTCGCGGGCGCGGCGCTGGCCGACGTCGCCGGCCTCCCTCCGCTKACGGTGGCCTCGTACCGGCTCCTGGGTGGCGGGGGAGTCCTGCTGCTGGGCCTCGCGGCGACGGGGGCGCTGCGCGGTCTCGCCCGGACGCGGCCCGTGGTCGTGCGGGTGGTCGAGACGGCGCTGCTCGCCGCCGTCTACCAGGCCGCCTACTTCGCGGCCGTGCAACGGGCCGGCGTCGCGGTCGCCACGCTCGTCGCTCTCGGTGCCGCGCCGCTGCTGGTGGCCGTGGGGACCGCGGTGTCCGGCCGCCGGCTGCCGTCGGCCCGCACCCTCGTGGCCCTCGGCCTCGCACTGGTCGGGCTCGTGCTGCTCGTCGGCCCGTCGGACGCCGCGGGGCCGGGCACGGCGGCGGGCGCGCTGCTCGCCCTCGTCGCCGCCGCGGCGTTCGCGACGATGACCGGGCTGAACCGCCGCAGCGTCCCCGGGCTCGGTCCGCTGCCCCTCACCGCGACCGCGTTCACGCTCGGCGGAATCGTGCTCCTGCCGGTCGCCGCCGTGGCCGGTGCCGGGCTCGCCGTGCCGGACGACCCGCAGGGCTGGGCGCTGCTGGCCTACCTGGCCGTCGTGCCCACCGCGGCCGCGTACAGCGCGTACTTCACCGGGCTGCGGCACGTCCCGGCGACGACTGCGGCGCTCCTCGCCCTCCTGGAACCGCTGACCGCCACGGTCGGCGCCGTGATCCTGCGGGGCGAGCGGCTGGGGGTGGCCGGCGTCGTCGGGGCGGTCCTGCTCGGCGCCGCGGTGGTCGTTCTTCGCCCACGCCGTGCAGGCTCGCCTACGATGGACGCGCCCGGCCGTGCGGCCGGTCACCTCAGCCGCTCCGACGCCGCGCGCGCCCGGAGTGCGAACACGTCGGGAGTAGTGCGTGCCAGCGATCCTCGAGAAGGTCCTGCGCCTCGGTGAAGGCCGGATCGTCAAGAAGCTGTCGGGCATCGCCCAGCAGGTCAACGCCCTGGAGGACAGCTTCGTCGCGCTGTCGGACGCCGAGCTGCGCGAGGAGACGGACCGCTTCCGGGCCCGCCTCGCCGACGGTGAGAAGCTCGACGACATCCTCGCGGAGGCGTTCGCCACCGTGCGTGAGGCGTCCCGTCGCACCCTCGGCCAGCGGCACTTCGACGTGCAGCTCATGGGCGGCGCCGCGCTGCACCTCGGCAACATCGCCGAGATGAAGACCGGTGAGGGCAAGACCCTCGTCGCCACCGCCCCGGCCTACCTCAACGCGCTGTCGGGCGACGGCGTGCACGTCGTCACCGTCAACGACTACCTGGCCAGCTACCAGGCGGAGCTGATGGGTCGCGTCTACCGCTTCCTCGGCCTGACCAGCGGCGTGATCCTGTCCTCCCAGGACCCGGCCGAGCGCCGCCGGCAGTACGCCTGCGACATCACGTACGGCACCAACAACGAGTTCGGCTTCGACTACCTGCGCGACAACATGGCGTGGAGCACGGACGAGCTGGTGCAGCGCGGCCACAACTTCGCCATCGTCGACGAGGTGGACTCGATCCTCATCGACGAGGCCCGCACCCCGCTGATCATCTCGGGCCCCGCGTCGGGCGACACCAACCGCTGGTACGCCGAGTTCGCCAAGGTCGTTCGCCGGCTGCAGGCCGAGCGCGACTACGAGGTCGACGAGAAGAAGCGCACGGTCGGCGTCCTCGAGCCGGGCATCGAGCGCGTCGAGGACTACCTCGGCATCGAGAACCTCTACGAGTCCCTCAACACGCCCCTCATCGGGTTCCTCAACAACGCCATCAAGGCGCAGGAGCTGTTCAAGCGCGACAAGGACTACGTCGTGATGAACGGCGAGGTGCTSATCGTCGACGAGCACACCGGCCGCATCCTGCCGGGSCGYCGCTACAACGAGGGCATGCACCAGGCGATCGAGGCCAAGGAGGGCGTGGCCATCAAGGCCGAGAACCAGACCCTCGCCACGATCACGCTGCAGAACTACTTCCGCCTCTACGGCAAGCTCTCCGGCATGACCGGCACGGCCGAGACCGAGGCCGCCGAGTTCCAGGGCACGTACAACCTGGGCGTCGTGCCCATCCCCACCAACCGCAACATGCAGCGCATCGACCAGCGCGACTTCGTCTACAAGAGCGAGGACGGCAAGTTCGACGCCGTCGTCGCGGACATCGTCGAGCGGCACGCGCAGGGCCAGCCGGTGCTCGTGGGCACCACCAGCGTCGAGAAGAGCGAGCTGCTCTCCTCCAAGCTGAAGAAGCAGGGCGTCCCGCACGAGGTCCTCAACGCCAAGCAGCACGCGCGCGAGGCCTCGATCGTCGCGCAGGCGGGTCGCAAGGGCGCCGTCACGGTCGCGACGAACATGGCCGGCCGCGGCACCGACATCATGCTCGGCGGCAATGCCGAGTTCATGGCCGTCGAGGACCTCTCCGCGCGCGGCCTGGACCCCGCCGAGAACGCGGAGGAGTACGAGGCGGCCTGGCCGCTCGCGCTCGAGAAGGCCAAGGAGTCGGTCGCGGCCGAGCACGACGAGGTCGTCGAGCTGGGCGGCCTGTACGTCCTCGGCACCGAGCGGCACGAGTCGCGCCGCATCGACAACCAGCTGCGCGGTCGTTCCGGCCGCCAGGGTGACCCGGGCGAGTCGCGGTTCTACCTGTCGATGCAGGACGACCTGATGCGCCTGTTCAACTCGAGCCTGGCCGAGTCGATGATGACGCGCGCGGGCTTCCCGGAGGACATGCCGCTCGAGTCGAAGATCGTCACGCGCGGCATCCAGTCGGCGCAGTCGCAGGTCGAGGCGCGCAACTTCGAGATCCGCAAGAACGTCCTCAAGTACGACGACGTCATGTCCCGCCAGCGCGTGGTGATCTACGAGCAGCGCCGCCGGGTGCTGGAGGGCGAGGACCTGCACGAGCAGGTCAAGCACTTCCGCTCCGACGTGCTCACGGCGTACATCACGGGCGCCGCGGCCGAGGGGCGTCCGGAGGACTGGGACCTCGACGCGCTGTGGACGGCGCTCAAGGCCGTCTACCCGGTGTCGATCACCCCCGACGAGGTCGTCGAGCAGGCCGGCGGGGCCACGCGCCTGTCGGCGGAGCTCATCGAGCGCGAGATCCTCTCCGACGCCGAGCACGCGTACGCCGCGCGCGAGGAGGAGATCGGTTCGGAGAACATGCGCCAGCTGGAGCGGCGCGTGACCCTCTCGGTGCTCGACCGCAAGTGGCGCGAGCACCTCTACGAGATGGACTACCTCAAGGAGGGCATCGGCCTGCGGGCGATGGCTCAGCGCGACCCGCTGGTCGAGTACCAGCGCGAGGGCTACCAGCTGTTCAACGCGATGACCGACGCCATCAAGGAGGAGACGGTCGGCTTCCTGTACAACCTGGAGGTCCAGGTGGCGCAGCCCGAGGCGCCCGCCGTGACGGCCGACTCCGCGGTCGCGGCGGCGGCCAGCGCCGGTGCGACCGCGGCCACGCGCTCGGTGTCCGACGGCCCGACCCCGGGCAAGCTCGTCGCCAAGGGCATCGACGGGCCGGCCGAGCGCGCGCCGTTGCAGTACACGGCCCCCTCGGTGGACGGTGACGGCGGCGTGGTCACCCGCGGTGACGCGGGGGGCCGCAGCGCGGGTGCGCGTCCGGCGGTCGCGGCCGGTGAGGACGGCACGGCCAACCGCGAGGCGCGTCGGAAGGCGGCCAAGCAGCAGCGCAAGCGCTGACGAGCACGACGGAAGCCCGTCCCGACCACCTCGGGGCGGGCTTCCGTGCGTCCGGGGTCAGCCGATCTCGAGCGCGGTGGCGCGCCAGGCGCCCCGATGACCCTCCAGCCGGATCGCGACGGCCCGGACGCGAGTCCCGTCGTCGGCGATGACGCTGGCCTCCAGCGCGTGCGTCCCGACGCGGCACGCGCGCGCCCGGCGGATGAYCGGCGGCCGCGCGTTCCGGGCATCGCCGAGCACCCGCTGCGTCAGGCCGGCGCGCACCTGCAGCGAGTCGTAGACGCCGGGCGTGAGCCAGCGGGCGAGCTGGGCGGCCGACCGGCGGCCCGCAAGGACCTCGAGCGCGGCGAGCGCGATGGTGCGGGCGACGACGGCCGGATCGCCGTCGGGGAGCGGACCGGGCTCGTCGTCGGCCTCGTCCACCGGTGGCCGGTCTCGCGCGCGCAGGACGGCGATCCGGGCCGCGGCGGTCAACGGGACCGCGTGCACCGGTCCGGCGGCCTCCTCGACCGTGGCCGGCGGCGGCGCGGTGACCAGCCGGGCCTGCGGGCGACGCGGTGGCTCGGGCGGCACGACCGGGTCCGCGGTGCCGCGCACCTCGGCGAACGCCTCCTCCGCGGCGGTGCCGGACCGGGCGAGCACCGCCGCGCTCACGACGACATCCCGGCGACGGTGGTCGGCACGGCCAGGACCTGTCCGGGCAGGATCAGGCCGGGGTCCGCGCCGATCGTCGCGGCGTTGGCGTCGTACCACTGCGGCCAGGCCTCGGAGATCTGCGCGTCCGTCGACCCCGGTGGCAGGTGGCGCGCGGCGATGGCCCAGAGGCTGTCGCCCGCGACGACGACGACGGCGTCGGCTGTCGTCGGTGTCGCCGGTGTCGCGGGTGTCGCCTGTGTCTCCGCGGCGGGCGTCGGTGCGCTCGCTGCCGCCGCCTGATCGGCCGGGGTCCCTGCGCCGGGCGGGGCGAGTTGCTCGGCTTGCGGGAAGGGTGCGTCGGTGGCGGCCGCGACCGGACCCGGGCCCTCGGCGGGGCCGCTCGCAACGTCGGGACCGGTCACGGCCCACCCGAGGTCGTCGGCACCCGCGACGACGCCCACCGAGGCCGCCGGCGCCGGCGCCGGCGAGGCCGCTGACGCCCCCGAGGCGAGACCGAGCCCGACGCCTGCCCCCACGACGACCACCAGGGCCTTGCGGACGACCCCAGGCGCGCACCGGGCAACCAGCGACTCCCCGGCACTCCAGCTCGCGCCGGCCACCCGGACGAGGACGCACACGGCGGCGACGGACGCGGACACCGCGAGCCAGAGCGCGACGAGCCCGCCGACGACGAGCACGCAGGCCTCGACCGCCGCGTCCACCCGCCACGCGCCGGACTGCCCGCTCAGCACGACCTCCAGCCGCAGCCCCAGCAGCCCAGCCAGCGCCACCGCCGTCGCCGCCCCCACCAGCAGCGCGCCGAACGCCCCGCCTGCGGACCGGCGGCGCCCGATCCTCTCGCCCTCGATCGCCATGTCGGCTCCCTGATGGTGTCGTTTGATGCAGTTTGATGATCCTTGAGTGCCATAGATGTACCTGAATGTCCGTTGTCGTGTCCAGCGATGTCTGCGATCTGGTGCCCGACCCGTGGGCTCGGACCTCGTGCCGGCGTCGCGCGACCTGCCCGTGGCGGGCCGGTGCGCCGAACGGGTGCCTGACGCGCCGCAGCGGCTCCGTCGCCGCCCGGCGCTGCCACGATCGGGCTGTGCCAGCTCCCGGACGCCCCACGTCACCGGACGAACCGACGCACCCGTCCCTCGGTGCGCGCGTGCTGGTGCTGGGCGCGGCGCTGGTCCTCGCGGCCGTCGTGTCGGTGTGGGCCATCGGTCAGGCCCAGCGGGCGAACGTCCCGTACATGGGTCTGCCGCCGGCACCCGCGTACAACCCGGCCGGGGCGGTGTGGTTCGTCATCGCGTACCTGCCCTGGCTGGCGCCCGCGATCCTCGCCGTCCGGTCGTGGCGCGGGTGGACAGGCTGGGGCCTGGCGCTTCTCGTCGGAGGACTCGCAACCTGGTTCGTGCCCTGGGTGACCCACGCCACGCGGCTCATTGCCTGAGGCGCGGCGCCGACAAGCGACCTCCCGGGGCACGGCGGGCGCCGGTGCGAGAGTGACGACCATGGAGGGCGCGAGGGCATCGACCGACGAGCGCATCGAGGTGTGCCCGCCCGACCACCCCGACGCGCGGGCCACGATGGAGCGGTACGCCGCCGAGCTGGCCTCGCGTTTCGACACCGGGTTCGACCCGGCGCGCAGCCACGTGGCCGTCGACGCCGAGCTGTCACCGCCGGCCGGTCTGCTGCTCGTCGCCCGGCGGGGTCATGAGCCGGTCGGCTGCGGGGCGCTCCGCTTCGTCGACGACGAGACGGCCGAGGTCAAGCGCGTCTGGGTCGACCCCTCGGCGCGCGGCCGTGGCCTGGCGCGGAGGCTGCTCGTCGAGCTCGAGGCTCAGGCCCGGCGGCGCGGGGTACGGACGCTGCGGCTCGAGACGAACGAGACGCTCCACGACGCCATCGCTCTGTACCGGAGCGCGGGCTACGCCGAGGTTGCGCCGTTCAACGACGAGCCCTACGCGCTCCACTGGTTCGCCAAGGCGCTGACGCCCGACGGCTGACGTTCGTGAACCTGTCGAGCGGGCACACCAGCGCGACCCGCGACACTACGGTGCTCCCATGCGGTGGGAGGCGCTCTTCGCGGACATGGAGGCCCAGCTGGCGGCGGGGCGGCTCGCGGACGTGCGGGCGGACGTCGCCGAGCTCGCGCGGGCCGAGCGCGCCTCGGTGGGGCTCGACGCGCGGGTGCTCTCGTCGGTGGGGCGGCCGGTGCGCGTGCTCGTCGTCGGCGGCGACACCGTCGAGGGCGACCTCGTGGACGCGACCACCGAGTGGCTCCTCGTGGCGACGTCACCGGTGCGTCGGGCGTTGGTCCCGCTCGGTGCCGTGGCGGCCGTCGACGGCCTCGCGGAGCACGCCGCCCCGGCCACGGGCGCGGTCGGGGCGCGACTGAGGCTGGGGCATGCGCTGCGCGCGCTCGCGCGCGACCGCGTCGTCGTCCGGGTGGACGCCGGAGGGGCGGAGCTCACCGGCCGGATCGAGCGCGTGGGTGCCGACCACCTCGACCTCGCCGACGTCGGCGGAGCCGGTCGGGGCGCGTGGGCGGTCACGTTCGCCACGCTCCGGGTGGTCCGGTCGGGCGCCTGAGGCGCGGTCAGTCCGAGGCGTCGGCGGCGTCGGTCGTGCGGCCGTCGCTCGCGATGCGGGCGCGGGTCTGCTCGTACATCCGCTGGATGTACTTCTCCAGCTCGGTGGACTCGACGCGCCACTGCAGCCGACCACCGATCTGGATGGCGGGCAGCTCACCGGACCGGACGAGCGCATAGGCCTGCGGCGCCGAGATGTTGAGCTCCTCGGTGACGTCCGCGAGGGTCAGGAACCTCGAAGGCATGCTCGAAGTGTGGCACGGGCTGGCGCCCGGACCGGTTTGTCCACAATGCTCCCTCCGCCGGGTCCTGCACGCGGCACGATGGCCGTCCGAGCCTGCGCGCGACGAACCTGGAGAGTCGATGGACACGAGCGTGATCGACCTGCCCGCTCCGGTGGCGGCGCGCTTGCGGCGGCCCGGCTGGCGCGACCCGCGGCTGCTGGCGGGGATCGCGATGGTCGCGGCGTCGGTGCTGCTGGGCTCGTGGGCGGTCCGGACGGCCCAGGCGACGGTCCCGGTGTACGTGACGCGGGCCGCACTGGTGCCGGGCGACACGGTCTCCGCCGACGAGCTCGCGGTCGTCGACGTGCGGCTGGGCACCGTGAGCCTCGACCACTACCTGCGGGCGGACCGGCCGCCCGCTGCCGACGTCGTGGTCGTGCGGGCCGTCGGGCGCGGTGAGCTGGTGCCCGCC
>NZ_JBFULZ010000092.1:0-15531 GCF_054049635.1 Cellulomonas sp. P5_C6
GGTCACGCTCGGCGACGCCGCGCAGCTGCGGGTCGGCCAGCTGGTGGTCGCGCTCGGCAACCCGTTGGGTCTCGCCGGCAGCGTCACGGCCGGCATCGTCTCGGCGCTCGGCCGCTCGCTGCCCACGGCCTCGGGCCGGGTGGTCGACGAGGTGGTGCAGACCGACGCGGCCCTCAACCCCGGCAACAGCGGCGGGGTGCTGGCGGACAGCGCGGGCCGGATGGTGGGCGTGAACACCGCCCTGGCGGGCATCGGGGTCGGGCTGGCGGTGCCGATCAACACCACCACCCGGGAGATCATCACCGCGCTGATGACGACGGGCCGGGTCCGCCGGGCGTGGCTGGGCATCGTCGGCGCGCAGGTCCCGCTGCCCCCGCAGCTGGTCGAGCGGATCGGCTCCCCGACCGGGCTGCAGATCGCCGGCGTCTCCCCCGGCAGCCCCGCCGCCCAGGCCGACCTGCACCGAGGCGACATCGTGGTCGAGCTCGACGGCAGCCGCGTCGTCACCGCGACGGCCGTGCAGAAGCTCATGGTCGAGGACGCGATCGACCGCCGGATCGAGATCACCGTGTGGCGCAACGGCGCCCTGGTCGACGTCCTCGTGTTCCCGCGCGAGCTGGTGACCTAGCCCGGCTCCCTCGGTGACCGCAGCCTCTATGTTGTGACGGTGGCCCGCGAGACCGCCGACAGCACCGCCGCGCGCGCCGCAGCGTGCCCTCCGCGCGGTGGATGCCGTGGGCTGGCCGGGCACGCCGCGGAAGCCCGCGGCCACAGGTGTCACGTTCCCGCGTCCGGCACGGTCGAGAGGGTGTGAGCGTGAAGAAGAGGATCGTGGTCGTCGGCGGTGGCTACTCAGGGTTCTACGCGGCGTGGAACCTGGAGAAGAGGCTGCGCCCCGGCGAGGCGCAGATCACGGTGGTCGACCCGCGCCCGTACATGACCTACCAGCCGTTCCTGCCCGAGGTGATGGCCGGCTCGATCGAGGCGCGCCACGCCGCCGTCTCGCTGCGCCGGCACCTCAGGCGGACCCGGATCGTCGCCGGCCAGGTCACCAGGGTCGAGCACGCGCGCAGGACGGTCGTGGTACGCCCCACCGACGGCGACGACCTCGAGCTCGCGTACGACCTCGTCGTCGTGACCGCGGGCGCCGTCACGCGGACGTTCCCCATCCCCGGGGTTGCCGAGCACGCGATCGGCATGAAGCACGTCGAGGAGGCCGTCGCCATCCGCGACACCCTGCTCACGGCCTTCGACCGGGCCTCGACGCTGCCGCCGGGGCCGGAGCGCCGGCGGCTCCTCACGGTGACGTTCGTGGGCGGCGGCTTCTCGGGCGTCGAGGGGTTCGGCGAGCTGCTGTCGCTGGCCACCGGGCTCTTGCGCTCCTACCCGGAGCTGACGCGGGCGGACCTCAGCTTCCACCTGGTCGAGGCGTCGGGCCGGATCCTGCCCGAGGTGACCGACGGTCCGGGACGCTGGGTGGTGCGGCACCTCGAGTCCCGCGGCGCGCACGTGCACCTGAACACCCAGCTGGTCTCCGCGGTGGACGGGCACGTGGTGCTCTCGACCGGCGAGGAGCTCGACTCCGAGCTGATCGTGTGGGCGGCCGGCAACGCCGCCAACCCGGTGGTCGCCCGGCACACCGACCTCCCGGTCGACGAGCGCGGGTACCTCGTGGTGGGGGCCGACCTGCGGGTCGGCCCCCGGGACGCGCCGGTGGCCGACGCCTGGGCCGCGGGCGACGACGCCGCCGTCCCGGACCTCGCCGCACGCGCGCCCGGCCGACGCACCGTGCCGAACGCCCAGCACGCCGTGCGCCAGGGCCGGCACCTGGCCATGAACGTCGCCGCCGTCCTGCGCGGGCAGGAGACCACGGACTACGTGCACGAGAGCCTCGGGGTCGTCGCGACGCTCGGCGTCGGCGCGGGGATCTTCCAGTACCGCGGGATCGTGGTGAGGGGCCTGCCCGCCTGGCTGATGCACCGCGGATACCACGTGCTGGCCGTGCCCACCTGGGAGCGCAAGGTCCGGGTGCTGGCCGGGTGGCTGGCGATGGGCGTATTCGGGCGCGACATCGTCTCTCTGGCGAACGTCCAGCACCCGCGCGACGCGTTCGTGCGCGGCGGCGCTCCCGACGGGACCGGCCCCGACCAGGCCGCTCCCGGCTAGACGGTGACGTCCGGGGCGACGACCTCGTTCACGCCGTGCCGGACCGCGACGTCGTCGGTCCGCGTCGGTGCGGCCCTCGTCGGCTCCGCGGGGAACTGCATGACGAGCAGCGCCCCGCCCTCGGGCGCGACCCCGGCGCGGAGCCGGCCTCCGCGCGCGGCCACCACGCCGCGGACCAGACCGAGCCCGAGCCCGCTCTGCGAGAGCTCGTCGCGCGGTGTGCGGTCGGCGCCCTCGTTGATCCCCGCCATCTGCTCCAGGCTGAGCCCCGGCCCGGAGTCGCCCACCGCGACCTCGACCCAGTGCGAGCCCCGCAACCCGGCGAGCCGGACCGTGTCACCGTCGGCGGTGTAGCGCAGGGCGTTCTCGATCAGGGTGTCGAGGCTGGTGCGGATGCGCTCCGCCGAGCCGACCAGCTCGCCCGCGCGCGCGTCGACCACCCAGCGCCGGTCGGCCACCTGAGCCCACCGGCCCGCGGTCTCGCGCAGGAGGGCGTCGATGTCGACGCGGGCGAGGTCGGCACCGCCCTGGAACCGGATGGCGCGCACCAGCCGCTCGGTCGCGCGCGTCAGCCGGTTCAGCTCGTCGTCGATGACGGCCAGGTCGTGCCGCTGCCCCGGATCGACCACGCGCCCCAGCAGCAGCTCGACGTAGCCGCGCGCGATCGTCAACGGGGTCCGCATCTCGTGCGAGGTCAGCCGGGTCAGGCGGTCCCGGTCGACCGCGAGCTCGTGCTCCCGCAGGGCCATCGCGGTCACCTCACGCAGGGCCACCTGCCGGCGGCGCACGTGCCACACGCCGAGGCTCACGAGCAGGGTCATCAAGGGGATCTCGGTGACCTCCGCCCACTCGATGTACTCGCGGGCCGCGCTGACGAGCAGGAGCACCCCGGTGACGATCGCGCAGAGGAGCAGCCCGGAGATCGCCCACCGCAGCCGCCAGTTGCCGAGCGCGTACAGCAACGCGAACGCGGCCCACGCCAGGTGGTACGGGATGGTCTCGTTGCCGGGCCACGCCCACATCGCCACGGCGCAGACGGTCGCCCACGCCAGCCACACCACGTACAGGTCCCAGCGTGCCCGCTCGACCGGATCGCGGTCAGTCGGCGTCGAAGCAGTAGCCGACACGGCGCACCGTCTCGATCGGGGGGTCCGGCTCGAGCTTCTTGCGCAGCCGGCGGACGCAGACCTCCACGACGTTGCTGCCCGGGTCGAAGTCGAGCCCCCAGACGGCCCGCAGCAGCTCCTCGCGGCGGCAGACCTCGCCGCGGCGGCGCATCAGGTGGGCCAGGAGGGCGAACTCCCGCTCGGTCAGGGTCACCTCGCGGTCGGCCAGGTGCACGCGCCGACGGTCGAGGTCGAGCCGGATCCCGCCCGCGGTCAGGTACCGCACCTGCTCGGGGACGGTCGACTTGGTGCCGAGGTGGCGGCGCGTGCGCGCGAGCAGCTCGACGAGCGAGAACGGCTTGGCGACGACGTCGACGGCGCCCCGTTCCAGCGCCTGCACCCGCGCCGCCACGTCGGTGACGGCCGAGAGCACGATCACGGGGGTCTCGTCACGGCGCTGCCCGAGCGAGGAGAGCACCGACAGCCCGTTGCCGTGCGGCATCAGCAGGTCGAGCAGGACCAGGTCGATGCCGCCCGACGCCAACCGGTCCAGCGCGGACTGCCCGTCGCTGGCCGTCACCACACGGTGCCCGGCCGCGGTCAGCGACCTGCCCACGAGCGCGCGGATCCGCTCCTCGTCGTCGACCACCATCACCGTGCTCATCGACCCGCCCCGCAGACATCGACCGCCCGCCGCGKCACTGCGACGGTTCACCGGCTTCCTGCAACGAGATTCCCTGGAAGCATGCCGCGCCGAACGGGTCGAATGCACGCAAACCGGGCGGACTTCACCCCGGCACCGCTGTGACCAGGCACGTCATGACGCGCAGATGACGAAGTGATGACCGCTTCGCCATGTTCCGGCTGTGCGCCCGCTGAGCGGCGGACCTTGGGACCACACAGCGTCCGGGCTCGCCGGGAGGGTGCAGCGCATGCGTGAACAGAGGGCAGTCGCGACGAGGATCCCTACGTGGCGGAAGGCCGCCTCGGGCGTGGCCGCGCTCGCGCTGTCGGTGGCGATGCTCGTCGCGCTGCCCGGAGTCGCCGCCCAGGCGTCGTCGAACGACCTGCAGCTGCAGGTGATCAGCGCCCGCACGGAGCCCCGAGCGTTCGGCGGGGCCGGCGTGGTCAAGGGCGCCGACGTGCCCGACTTCCAGTACCTCGTGAGCATCGACAACACCGGCACCACCGCGCAGCGCTCCCCCGCGCCGGGCACCGGGTGCGCGGCGACCGACCCGGGGTACCCCGCAAGCTGCGCGTGGCCGTCGATCCAGGAGGTCCCGCACGCCAGCACGATCTACACGCAGGGCAACCAGGACGACGTCACGGGCACCAGCTCGATCACGCTCCCCGACGGCCGGTACCTCGTGTCCGTGCTGGCGGACGGCTACAAGATCGACGGCGTCCACGTGACCATGCCGCTCACCTCCAGCGCCCCGGTCGTGGTGGAGGTGCAGCCGAACCCGCTGCCCGACGCGACGCTGCGCGGCCAGGTGTTCGCGGACGTCGCCCCGACCAACGGGACGCTCGACCCCGGCGACGCGGGCCTGCCCGGGTTCGTCGGGCAGATCACCGACTACCTGGGCGAGGTCAGCACCGACGTCTACGGCAACCCGCTGTGCACCACGTACGTCGGCGAGGACCCGGACACCCACCAGATCCCGCTCGCCGACCTCGACGCCGACATGCTGCCGGTGGTGGACACCGTGGGCGGCCAGTGCGTGAGTGACGCCGACGGGTTGCTGACCATCCCGCACCTCGGCACCAACCGGTACGCCCTGTCGGCCGTCCCGCCGGACGGGCAGTCCTGGATCCAGACCACCACGCTCGAGGGCAACCACGACTGGGACGCCTGGGTGATGGAGGGCATGACGGGGTACGACACCGAGACGGTGCAGGGCGCCGAGCAGGTCCCCCAGCCCCTCTTCGGGTTCGCGCCGCCGACGCACAACGGTCAGCCCCTCTCGCCGTCGGCGACGGGCCACATCGTCGGCAACGTCGTCGGCATCAAGACCTACACGCCCCCCACGGGCGGCGCGTTCGACTTCTGGGGCGGCAACACCGGCACCAAGGTGGACAAGCCGATCGTGCGGCCGTGGCTCTCGCTGGCCGACCTGCAGAACGGTGACCAGGCCGTCTGGGTGGGCCAGGGTGACGCGAACGGGCAGTTCGACATCTCCGGCGTGCCCGACGGCAACTACATGCTCAGCTGGTGGGACGAGCCGCAGGACTACAACCTCAACATGCTGAACGTGACCATCAGCAACGGGCAGACCGAGCAGCTGGGCACCCTTCCCCTCAACGGCTGGTGGACCAGCTACGACGGCTACGTCTTCAACGACACCAACCGCAACGGCGCCAAGGACCCCGGCGAGCCGGGTGTCTCCAACTTCACGCTCACGCTGCGGCGTCAGGAGAACTCGCTGATGGACCGCGGCCAGACGTCGGCGACCACCGACGCGACCGGCCACTACCACTTCGAGGCCGCGTACCCGCTCGGTGAGTGGACGGTCATGGAGGCGTACAGCGACTCCTTCTACACGACGGGCGTCACCTACCAGACGGACAACCAACCGACCCCGACCACGGTGAAGGGAGCGGGCGTCGACGTCAGCGTGCTCAACGTCATCGGCCTCAGCGGACGCATGGACTGGGGCGTGCACGCGTACGACCCGACGGGCGCCAACCACACCGACCCGCGCAACGGCGGCATCGTCGGCACCGTCAGCTACGACACCACCCGCAACGAGCTCGACCCGCAGTACGCCGTCTCCGAGGACTGGCAGCCGGGCATCTCGGACGTCCCCGTGGAGCTCTACGCGCCCGTGCCCTGCGGCACGACGAGCGCGCCGTGCGACGCCGACGAGCGGTACGAGCTCGCCGCGGACGGGTCATACGCCACCGGCGCCCTGCTGAACACGTACGTCACCGAGCACTGGAGCCGGCCCGCCGGCTGCACGGCCCGTGACGTCGACGGCAACCCGCTGGTCCACGGCGTGGACGAGAACGTGCTGGCACCGAACCAGGAGTCGGACGGCCCGTGCATCTCGAGCTTCATGCAGGAGATCCAGTTCGGGCCGTACGCGACCGACCAGGGCACGCCCGACGCCAACTTCGGTGCGGCCGTCGACGGCAACTACGGCTTCGGCGACGCCTGCGTGGGCGGCACCCTCGACGCCTCCGACCCGGCCGACCCGCAGTGCGTCGGCGGAACGTTCCAGGCGCTCGGCGCGGGCGACTACCTGGTGCGGATCGCCGTGCCCGACGACGCGTCCGGCAACCCGATGTACAAGGTGACCGGCGAAGAGGACATCAACATCGGCAACGGCGACCAGATCGTGCCGCAGGTGCCCCCGCCGGCGTGCGCCGGCGCCCTGCACACGGTCGACCTGGGCGGCGACGGGACGGACGGCTACGGGCCGGTCGTCGGCGACGGCGGCGTGACCAACGACGTCCCGGTCGGCGTGACCGTGCCGGCGTCGACCCCGGTGGACAACGCGACCTTCGTCGACATCGGCGGGTCGCCGTTCGAGGGCACCCCGCGCCCGCGCTGCGACACCAAGCTGGTGCGCGTCAACAACGGCAAGTCGATCGTGCCGATGTTCAACGTGTTCACCGACGTCCCGATCCCGGCCCGGATGCGCGGGCTCGTGGTGGACGACATCAACTTCTCGAACGACAAGCGCTCGACGATGTACGGCGAGAAGGCCGGCGTCCCGTTCGTGCCCGTCGGCATCTACGACTTCAACGACCGGCTCGCCTACACCACCGAGTCCGACTTCAACGGCGTGTACGACGTGCTGATGCCGTCGACCAACCACATCAGCTGCCCGACGCCGTCCGGCGTGTGCGCGAACATGTACCGGTTCGTGGCCAACGACCCGGGCGTGCCCGGCCACCTCAACCCGAACTGGAACCCGCGGTACCGCACGATCGCGACGGAGTTCGAGGCGTTCCCCGGCCTGATCATCCCGACCGACCTCGCGCCGACGCAGGTGGGGCTCACCATCGAGTCCCCGTCGACGGGCCTGCCGCAGGCCGTCGCGTGCACGCTCGACACGGCCACGCCGCAGCTGTTCGCGGTCTCGCAGCCGTACGTGCGCGACACCGGTGGGATCACCCTCACCGGGACCGGGTTCGGCCTCACCCAGGGCAGCGGCAAGGTCACTCTCGACGGCACAGCCCTGCCCGTCAGCAGCTGGGGCGCCCAGCAGATCGCGGTCACGGTCCCCGCCAGCACTCCGCCCGGACCCCACCAGCTGGCCGTCACGGCCGGAAACGGGCAGAGCACCGTGAACGGGCTGACGTTCCACGTGCTCCGCAGCAGCTACGCCGCCTTCCCGGCCGGCAGCGTGCTCGACACGTTCAACCGGAGCACGACGAGCACCACGCAGGCGCTCGGCAGCGCCTGGGGCGGCCCGGGCAGCCAGACGACGAGCCTGTACCGGATCACGCCGACCACGCCCGCGAGCGACGCCAACCAGGCGCAGGTCCGCGGCGTCGGCGCCAACGTCTACCGGAGCTCGGGTGCCGCGTTCGGCCAGAACCAGGACGCGCGCCTCACGTTCACCAAGGCCGTCGTGGCCGGTGGCAACCGCCAGGGCGGCGTGCTGCTCAAGGTCGGGACCGGCGGCGGTGGCGCGGTCACCAGCTACATCGGCGTCACCGCCAACGCGACCACCGGCAGCGTCGTCGTCTCGACGGCGGCCTCGGCGGCGCAGGCCGCGAGCCCGGTGGTCCAGGCGACCCTGCCCGGCATCACGTTCGCCGCCGGCGACCAGCTGGGTGCCCGCGCGCTGTCCGACGGCACCGTGAACGTCTACAAGAACGGCACCCTCGTCGGCACCGCCAACGTCAGCACAGGGCCCACCCCGTGGCCGACGGCGCTGGTCACCGGCGGCGGTCGCATCGGCGTCCGCTTCACGGCCACCGCGGCGGCCAGCTTCAACGCCCCGAACGACGTCCGCGTCGACAACTTCGCCGGCGGCAACGTGTCCGTCCTGCCCGGCGGGTACCTGCCCAACGTCTACGAGGTCGGGCCCGGCAAGCCGTTCGCCAAGGTGCAGGCGGCGATCGACGCCGGCTACGCGAGCCCCGGAAACGACCTCGTGGTCGTGTACCCGGGTCAGCCGGACCTGGCCAACCCGCGCAACAACCCCCTCGGCGCGTACTACGAGAACCTCATCGTCGCGTCGCCGGTCAAGCTCCAGGGCGTCGGCCCCGGCGGCTTCCAGGGCAGCACCTTCGTCCCGGGCTCGATCATCGACGGCAGCGCCTTCGGCGGCGACAGCGTGCTGGCCACCGACTGGTACACGCGGCTCGGCGCCCTCACCTGGGACGGCAACCAGGCCGTGAACGACGGCGAGACGATCTACGTGCTGGCCTCGCAGAACGCCACGACCGCGGCCGGTGTCGCGCGCCAGTTCACCGCGGGCTTCAAGGCCGCCATCGACGGCTTCGACATCCGCGGCGGCAACCAGCAGGGCTTCCCCGGCAACATCAACGACCTGACCGGCGGACCCACGGGCCTGCCCCCGGGCATCGTCACGCAGGGCGGCGCGATCATGGCCAACGCCTACGCGCGCTACCTGCAGATCACCAACAACGTGGTGCAGAACAACGGCGGCAGCTACGGCACCATCCGCCTCGGCACGCCGGACGTGGCCGCGCCCGACACCAACCAGCACAACGAGGACGCCCGGATCGCCAACAACCGCGTCATCTCGAACGCCGGCACCAACCTGGCGGGCGGCATCGGGATCTTCGCCGGGTCCGACCGCTACGAGGTCACGCGCAACGACATCTGCGGCAACTTCTCGCTCGAGTACGGCGGCGGCCTGAGCGTCTACGGCCTGAGCCCGAACGGGAAGATCCACCAGAACCGCATCTACCTCAACAGCTCGAACGACGAGGGCGGCGCGATCATGATCGCCGGCGAGCTGCCGACGACGCCCGGCGCGCTCTCCCCCGGCTCCGGCCCGGTCGACATCTACGCCAACCAGATCCAGGCCAACCTGGCCAACGACGACGGCGGCGGCGTGCGGTTCCTCATGGCCGGGAACTACCCGATGAACGTGTTCGACAACCTGATCGTCAACAACGTGTCCACCCACGAGGGCGGCGGCATCGCCATCGACGACGCCCCGAACGTGCGGGTCTACAACAACACGATCATGAAGAACCTGACGACGGCCACGGCCGTGACGTCCGACGGTCAGCCGATGCCGGCGGGTCTGTCGACGTCCGCCAACAGCGACGAGCTCCAGGCCAGCCTGCCCGCCGGCTCGCCGGTGTTCAGCAACCCGCTGCTGTTCAACAACATCTTCTCGGACAACCGGGCGGGCACCCGGGCCGGCACCACGGTCACGGGGATCGGCCTGGCCGGACCCGCCGACACCGACTACTGGGACCTCGGGGTGGCCGACGGCACGGGCCTGCTGGCGCCGACCACCACCCTGCTGCAGCAGAACGCCGGCACGCATCCGTACACGACGAGCCCGACCAACCTGGTCGGCATCGACCCGGGTGTGGTCCAGCCGTACGACGTGTCGGTCGCCTTCGCCACGTGGCGGCAGAACCCCGCGTTCGTCGACGCCACCCTGGTGACCCTCGAGGCGCCGCCGAACCTGCTCGGCAACTACCACCTGAGCGCGTGCCCAGGATCGCCGGCGTGCAACCTCGGGGCTGCCAGCAAGGCGGTGCCGTCGTACCAGCAGCCTGCCGCCACGCTCGGCGCGCCGCTGCTGGACATCGACGGACAGACTCGCCCGGCGCTCGGCGGCTTCGACAGCGGCGCCGACGAGGCCGGCGGCGGACCCGCCCCTGCGCCGATCTCGTTCTCGACGTTCGGCAGCACCAACCCGACCGACCTGGCCGGCACCGCCGACGACGCCGACGTCTACCGCTGGACCGGGACCGAGTTCACGCGTGCTGTCGACGTCTCGGCCATCACCAACCCGCTGCCCGCCGCGGCCAACGTCGACGGCCTCGACCGGATCGACGACACCCACTTCTACCTGTCCTTCAACGGCTCCGTCACGATCCCGGTGCCGGGACCCGACCTGGCGGTGCAGGACGAGGACGTCGTGTACTACGACGCCGGGACGTGGTCGATGTTCTACGACGGGAGCGCCAGCGGGCTGGGCAGCACCGACCTCGACGCGATCAGCGTCGTCGACAACCGGCTGTACTTCTCCACCGACAACACGGTCGTGCCCCCGGGCGCGGGCGGGACCGGCGACGACGCCGACATCTACCGCTGGAACGGCGGCAGCTCCTACACGCGGATGGTCGACGCGTCGGCCGTCGGGTGGTCGCAGGCCAACGTCGACGGGCTCGTCTGGATCGACCCGACGCACGTGTACCTGTCCTACAGCAGCGACACGACAGCGCCCGGCGCCCTCGCGGTCCAGGACGAGGACGTGGTCCGCGACGAGGGCGGCGTGTGGTCGACGTACTTCGACGGAACGGTCCTGCGACTGACCGCCGACACCCAGGACCTGGACGCCTTCGATGTCCCCTGACCTGTTCCGCCACCACCCGAGGGGAGAGACCGGGATGAGTGCGAGCGAAGGCTTGAGCCGACGCCAGTTCCTGCAGGTCGCCGGCGGGGTCGCGGCCGTCGCCGGCGGCATCGCGTGGACCGGCAAGGTGCTGCTGCCCGAGGCCGCGGTCGCGGCCGGCGGGGTCGCGGACCTGGCCCTGGGCGGCACGGACGGCTGGATCTACCTGCCGCCCACGCCGGCCATCCCGCCGTTCCACCCCGACGTCTACGCGCCGTCGCCGTTCACCACCTACATCTTCGGGTTCCGCAACGTCACGGGCCTGACCGCCACCCAGAAGGCGAACCAGAAGAACAAGGCGCAGCACTCCGCTCCGCTGTTCTGGGCCAAGCAGTACGACCCGGCCCACCCCGTCGACTTCCTGGTGCAGCTGACCAACCTGGGTCTGGCCCAGCGGCCCGACCTGTTCGACGCGCACACCCTGCACTGGCACGGGTTCCGCAACGTCATCCCGTTCTTCGACGGCGAGCCCACCGGCTCGGTCTCGGTGCCGATGGGGCGCGAGTTCACGTACGCGTACCGCCCCCGCGACCCCGGCACGTACATGTACCACTGCCACGTCGAGGACGTGGAGCACGTGCACATGGGCATGACCGGGCTCGTCTTCGTCCGGCCGCTGCAGGACGGCAACACGTCGTACTACCCGAGCGGCAAGTACCTCTACAACGACGGCGACGGTTCCACGGGGTTCGACCGCGAGTTCGCCATGTTCCTGTCGGAGGTCTGGGCCGAGGCCCACTGGGCCGACGCGCACATCCAGCTCCCCGAGTGGAGCGACTACCGGGCCGACTTCGCGCTGCTCAACGGGCGGGTCTACCCCGACACGATCGCGCCGAACGGGTCGATCGACCCGTTCCACCCCGTGCGGGACGCGAACGGCGACCTCATCGCCCCTGCGGGCTTCCCCCAGCTGCAGTACCAGCCGCACTCGTCGCTGGTGAACTGCAACGCGGGCGAGCGTGTGGCGCTCCGGTTCTCCAACCTGGGGTTCCGGGAGCAGGCGATGACCCTCTCCGGGCTGCGGATGACGGTGGTCGGCCGCGACGCCACGCCGATGCGAGGACGGGACGGCACGAACACCTCCTACGAGACCGACACGCTCAACATCGGCCCCGGCGAGAGCTACGACGTCCTCTTCACCGCTCCCGCGAAGCAGGGGGCCGGGGCCTACGACACGTACATGCTCTACAACCGCGCGTACGCCCGGTCCGACAACCGCGCTCCGGGCGGCTTCGGCGGCCAGGCCACCGAGGTCCGCGTCTATGCGAGCGGCGTCCACCCGCAGGCCTATCCGAACGACTGGGGAGTCTGAGCCCCGTGACCAGCAACCGCGCACTCCTGCAGGGCARGGCGTCCCGTCGCGCCCTGCGCGGTCCCGCGATCGTCGCCGTTCTGGCGCTGGCGTGGGCGACCGTGGCGGCGCTCGTGGGCGCCTCGCCGGCCACCGCCGACGCACCGCCGAAGGTCGGCATCGTGTGCACCACGGGCGCGGGCTCCGTGCCCGGGAGCCCGATCTTCGACCTCACCACGCGGACCGGGTACATCAGCCTCCCGGACGGCAACACCGCGTTCATGTGGGGGTACTCGAGCGGGTTCGACTCGTTCCAGCACCCCGGCCCCGTGCTCTGCGTGCACGAGGGCGACCAGGTGACGGTGATCCTGCACAACACGCTCCCCGAGGCGGCCTCGATCGTCTTCCCGGGCCAGGAGGGCGTGCGGGCCGACGGTGCTCCGTCCGAGCCCGTGACGAGCGGCGGGCGGGTGACCTCGCTGGCTCCGACGGCCGCGGCCGTGGACGGCACGGTGTCCTACACGTTCACCGCATCGAAGCCCGGCACGTACCTCTACGAGTCCGGCACGAACCCCGAGAAGCAGGTGCGGATGGGGCTCTTCGGCGCGCTGATCGTGCGGCCCGCGCTCGGCTCCGGGTTCGCCTACGACCGGGCCGACAGCCAGTTCACGCCGACCGAGGAGTTCATGGTCCTGCTCTCCGAGATCGACCCGTACCAGCACGCCGCGGTCGAGGCCGGGACCACGTTCAACATGAACTCGTACCACCCGCGCTACTGGCTCATCAACGGGCGCGGGTTCCCCGACAGCATCGCCGACAACGGCGCCTCCTGGCTGCCGACGCAGCCGTACGGCTCGCTCGCGTCCGTGAACCCCTACGACGTCTCGACGCACCCGTACCCCGGCCTGGCGCGCTACCTCAACGTCGGCACCGAGGACTTCCCGTTCCACCCGCACGGCAACAACGGCCTGGTCATCGGCCGCGACGGCCGCCCGCTCGAGGGGCCCGCCGGGCAGGACCTGTCGTTCGAGAAGTTCGCGATCAACGTGGGACCCGGGCAGACCTGGGACGTGCTGTTCAAGTGGTACGACGCCGAGGGATACGACCCGGTGAGCAACCCGGTGCCGGTCACCGTGCCGAGCCTGGCCAACGAGGTCATCGGGGTGTTCTACAGCGGCAGCCCGTACCTGGGCAGCACGCAGACGCTGCCGCCGGGCACGCCGACCCTGAACCAGTGCGGTGAGTACTACATCATCAGCCACAACCACGCCCTGTTCCAGATCACCTCGTGGGGCGCCACCATGACCGGCCCCATCACCTACATGCGGATCAACCCGCCGCCGCCCAACAGCTGCGGATGAGCGAAGGGGTGGGGAGAACGATGATGCGCGCAACGAGCCTGCGGAGGGTCACCTCCGCCGTGGCAGCCGGCGGTGCGCTGGCGCTCGTGCTGGCCTTGGTGTCGGTGGCCGGTCCCGCCGCGGCGGCGGCCGTCCCGATCGACCTGTACGCGGTCGCCGGGAGCACGACCCTGCCCGCGGGCGGCCAGGCCGTCACGGTGTGGGGCTACAACACGACCGGCGCGGCCGCGACGGCGCCCGGCGGACCCACGCTCGTGGTGAACGTGGGCGACACGGTGCAGATCACGCTGCACAACCAGCTCACGGAGGCCACCGCCCTCCTGGTCCAGGGGCAGGCGATGGTCCCCGACCGCGTCGGCGCGGCGCCTGCGGGCACCTCCGTCTACTCCTTCACCGCGAGCCGGCCCGGCACCTACCTCTACGAGGCGGGTCTCCTGGCCAACGCCCAGCACCAGGTCGCCATGGGCCTCTACGGCGCCCTCGTCGTGCGCCCCCCGACCGCGGGCCGGGCCTACGACTCCGCGTCGACCGCGTTCGACGACGAGGCCGTGCTGGTGCTCAGCGAGATCGACCCCGCGCTGAACAACGCCCCCAGCCCCGCGGGCTTCGACATGCGCAAGTACAACCCCCGCTACTTCCTGGTCAACGGCAAGGCGTACCCGGACACCGCCCCGATCACGACGGCGGTCGGCCGGACCACCCTGCTGCGCTACGTCAACGCCGGGAGCCAGTACCACTCGATGTCCGTGCTCGGCGCCCACCAGAGCGTGGTCGCGCTCGACGGCAGCCCGCTGAACCTGGCGCGGCAGTACGTCGCGGAGACCTTCGGTCCGGGGCAGACCGCGGACGCCCTGGTGACGCCCACCGCGTCGACCACCGACCGCATGCTCGTCGTGCACGACGGCAGCCTGCTGCTGCACAACAGCAACACGGCCGGCATCGGCGGCATGCTCACCCTCCTCGACGTCACCGGCACCGGTGGCGGCGACGACGCAGGTCCCGCGACCAGTGCCGTCCAGAGCGCCGCCGACGTCACCGCGACGATCAGCGACGCCGGCACGGGAGGAGCCGCCATCCAGGCGGCCGAGTACTACGTCGACACCGTGGCGAGCGGCACGGGCACCGCGATGAGCCCGGTCGACGGCACGTTCGACTCCGCGACCGAGGACGTCGTCAGCGCCGGGGCACCCGCCCTCGTCGGCCAGCACGTCCTGTACGCGCGCGGCCAGGACGCCCTGGGGAACTGGGGTCCGTTCAGCTCCGTGCTGATCAGCGCCGGCGACTCCGCCGGACCCACCACGAGCGCCCAGACCCTGACCCCCGACGCGACCAACGGCACCGCGGCCGTCATCGTCAGCGCGACAGCCGACGACACCGCGAGCGGCGGGGGCGACATCGCGGCTGCCGAGCTCTTCGTCGACGCCGTCGGCACCAACGGCACGGGCGCACCCCTGACCGTCGGCACCGCGTCGTCCGTGTCCAGCATCGACGGCACGATCGCCGCGGCGATCGTCAACGCCCTCGCCGAGGGCAGCCACGTGGTGTCGATCCACGCGCGCGACGCCGCCGGCAACTGGGGCGACCTCGCCACCGCGAACCTCACGGTGGACAAGACCGGACCCACCACCACGTCGCCCGTGACCGTCGCCGTGACGCCGAACAACGGCACCCTGCCGTTCAACTCGGGCATCGCCGCGGTCCGCGTGACCACCACGGTGACCGACCCGGCCTCGGGCGGGGTCAACACGCCCGTCGCCCGCGCGGAAGGCTTCATCGACGCGGTCGGCGCCACCGGCACGGGCTTCGTCGTGAACGCCGCCGACGGCGGGTACTCCAGCGCGAGCGAGGGCGTCTACGCGGACATCCCGCTGGCGACGGTCGCCGCGTTGGCGAACGGGTCGCACACGATCTCGGTGCACGGCAGGGACGCGGCCGGGAACTGGGGACCGTTCGCCACCGGGACCCTGGTCGTGGACAAGGTCCGCCCCGTGATCTCCGCCCTGACCGCCACCCCGAACCCCACCCTCGGCGCCACCACCATCACC
>NZ_JBFULZ010000093.1:0-15415 GCF_054049635.1 Cellulomonas sp. P5_C6
GCCGCCGCCCTGCCCGCCGCCGCCGCCCATGCCCGCCAGCGCCTCGCCGGCCGTGCCCGTGGCCGCCACCGTCGAGCCGCTGCTGTCGCCCGCCGCCGCGAGGCCGCCGGGCGTCTCGCCGGTGACCGAGCCGCCGGTCGCCGCCGAGTAGGTGTCGCCGGACGTGATGTCCGCCGACGCGTAGACCAGCGACGTGAAGTCCTTCGACGACTCGAACGCGGCGAGCTCGTCGCCGTCGGCGTCGAGGATGTGGACCACCGTGCCGGCCGGCTGCGTGGAGGAGAACGTGAAGGCGACGAAGGACTGCGACGAGTCGGCGCCCGGGGTCATCGCCATGCCCGACGCGCCGGCCGCGAGGATCGTGCCGCCGGAGACGTCGAATGTCCCGTCCACGTCGAGCGCGCCGTTGCCGTCGTTCGTCGGCCCGTTCACCACGGCCGTGCCGCCGGTCATGGTGAGGAACCCGTTGGCGTCGAGGCCGTCACCGCCGGAGTCGACCACGACCGTGCCGCCGGTGATCGTCAGGCCGACCGTCGTGCTGGCCGTGCCGCTGCCAGTCCCTCCGGGGGCCTGCTGACTCGAAGCGTTCGGGTCCGACGCGTTCACCCCGTCGTCGCTGCTCACCAGCGTCACCGAGCCGCCCGCGATCGTGATGAGGCCGGCCTCGAGACCCTCGTACGAGGTGCTGATGTCGACGGTGCCGTCGCTGATCTGCAGGGCGTTGTCGGCGTGCACGCCGTCGTCGCCGGCGGCCAGCTGGAGGTCGCCGCCCGCGATGCTGACCACGCCGTCCGAGCCGAGGGCGTCGTCGGCCGCGTCGACCAGCAGCTGCCCGCCGCCGACGACGATCGAGGCCGTGCCCGAGACGCCCTTGGGGGAGGCGTCGTCGGCGACCGCGGTGCCGTGCCCGCCGCCCGAGACGATGCTCACGGTGCCGTCGGCGACGATCGCGTCGGTCTGCGCCGCGATGCCGTCGTCGCCGGCCGTGACGGTCACGGACCCGCCGGTGACCTCGACGTAGCCGAGCGTCTCGTCCTCGTCGTTGTCCGACTTGAGCCCGTCGCCGCCGGCCGTGACATCGAGCGTGCCGCCGCTGACGACGAGGTAGTCCTTGCCGCGGATGCCGTCGTCGACCGCGTCGACCGTGATCGTGCCGCCGGCGACGACCAGGCCGTCCTTGGCGGCGATGCCGTCGTTCGCGTTGCCGTGGACGTCGAGCGAGCCGTCGCCGGTGATGGTGAGGTCGGCGCTGCTGAACAGGGCGGCGCTCGCCTCGTCGGTGTCGGCGTAGGCGGTGGTGTCGGAGAGCTGGTTGTCGCCCTCGAGGTGGACGACGACCTGGTCCGCGTCGAGCACCTGCAGCGGGGACGTCGTGCTGCTGGCCAGCGAGGCGTCGTCGAGGATCAGGTGGACGACCCCGTCGTCCGGGGTGTTCACGACGACCGAGCCGTCGGCGAGAGTCCCGCTCAGTCGGTAGGTGCCCGCGGCGGTGATGGTGATCGTGCTGCCGTCGACGGTCACGCCGTCGCTCGCCGTCGGGTCGTCGAGGTCGATGGCGACCTCGTCGTCGGASGCGGTSAGGTCGACSTCGKASGGSGCCGTGTTGGCGGCCATCGCCTGGTCGACGGTGAGGTTCGCGTCCGTCGTGGTCACGGTGCCGGTGCCTGAGCCTGTGTCCGACGTCGCGGCGTCGGCGGTCGCCGTGCAGCCGGCCAGCAGGGCCGCGACGAGGGCGGCGGGGACGAGGATCTTCGCGTTGAGGCGTCGCATGGGGTGTGCTCCTTCAGCTGGTGACGTGCCGGTCGAGGACGCGGCGCCACGGGTGGGACGGGAGGTCGGAGTGCAGGGCGGCCATGCCGGTGCCGTACTTCGAGATGCGCACGGGGCGGTGGCCGTGCCGCCAGAGGAGGCGGTCGGTGGAGCTCGGGGTCGAGCCGGTCTTGGTCTCGATGACCACGCGGTCCTCCAGGGGCCGGCTCGCTCCGGTGAGCGCCGACGTCCACACCAGGCCGGTGTCGATCGTCGTGCGGCTGTCGGTGCGGGGGAGGTAGAGGGTGGTCCGGCGGTAGGTGCTGACCAGGGTCGGGCTGTACAGGCCGTCGCTGTCGAGGACGTCGTCGGCGAACCGGCGACCCTCGTCGGTCAGGGTGTCGCGGTCGTCGGGGTCGTACGGCAGGCGCGTCTTGACCGTGCTGCCGCGGGGCCCACGGGTCTTCACCTCGACCCAGCAGAGCGCGGAGTCGACGTAGGTGCGGGTGCGGATCTTGAACCGCCGCCGCCGTCGGTGGGCCGCCCCGAGGTAGCTGGACAGGTCGGGGGTGTCGAAGTAGACGGACTCGTAGGCGAAGTCCCGCTCGTCGCCGATCTCGAGGATGCGGGCGCCGGTCTCGATGCCGTGCAGCAGGCTCGGCAGGGCCTGGGCGGGGATCACGTACTTGCGGTCGATGCGGGTCTGCAGGCTCGCCCGCTCGGTCAGCTCGACCAGGTCGATCGGCTCGAAGCTCATGCCGGCACCCGCTCCCGCACGGCGGTCAGCTCGTACCGGACGTCGACCGCGGTGGTGTCGTTGACCAGGTCGACGCGCTGCACGATCGCCGCGTGCACGGTCGCGCCGAGCAGGCGTTCCAGGTGCGCGACGAGCGCGGTCTCGTCGGTGATCGCCGAGTCCAGGATCATCGTCTGCTGCCGGTACTGCCGCAGCACCCGCGGGTGGTCGACGACCGCCATCACGGCGACCACCAGCACCATCAGCGCGGCGTTCAGCGCGCTCGGCGTGACCGCCAGGCCGCCCAGCAGCCCGAGCGCAAGGGCCGAGAAGTAGTAGGCGACCTCGTGCTGGGTCAGCTCCGTCGAGCGCAGCCGGATGATCGACAGCACGCCGAACAGCCCGAGGCCGAGGCCGGCCCCGACCGCGCTCTGGGACAGGGCCGCCGACACCGCCAGCACCCCGACGTTGACGCCGAGGTAGGCGACGGCGAGGTCACGACGACGGTGCCGGGGGAAGTAGACGCCGAAGGCGAGGACGCTGATGGCGACGAGATCGAGCGCGAGGAGCGCGTACTGAGTCATGGGAACCCTCCTGGTGGGACGGGTTCCAGTCAGCCGGGTGGGTCTGTGCCGTCGCTGTGCGAGGGCTGAGGCTGGGGCGTGGGTTCGACCGGCTGCAGCCATAATGCATGCACCGGCGCTAGAATGCAGGCATGACCGTCATCACCGTCCGCGACGTCCCCGACGAGGTTCGCGACGAGCTCGCCGCCCGCGCGGCTCGCTCCGGTAGGTCGATGCAGGAGTTCCTGCGCGCGCACCTCATCGAGTTCACGGCCCGGCCCAGCGCAGACGACGCCCTTGCCCTGGTCCGTGAGCGCGCCCGGACGTACCCGAGGCTCACGTGGTCGGAGCTGGCCGCCGAGCTCGCGGCCGACCAGCGGTGAGCGTCGTCGTCCTCGACGCGTCCGCCGCACTGCTGCTGCTCATCGACCCGGGAGAGCCCGGCGAGCGCGTGGCTGCCCGTCTCGCGGGCGCAACGGTCGTCGCGCCGGACCTGCTGCCGCACGAGGTCACGAACGTCCTGCGGCGGCACCGGAACGCCGGGCGTCTCTCCGAGGCTGAGGCGCAGCTGGCGCTCACGGGCTTTCACGCCTTGACGATCGAGCTCTGGCCCCAGGCCGTCCTCTCGAAGCGCGTGTGGACCCTCGGTGGGAACCTGTCGGCCTACGACGCGGCGTACGTCGCGCTCGCGGAGCGTCTCGACGGAGTGCTGCTCACGGCCGACGCGCGACTGGCCGCGGCGCCGGGTGTGGCCTGCGAGGTCGAGGTCGTCCCGATGTGAGTCAGGCCGGCGTCCAGCCCAGCCGCGGCGCGACGCTCGTCGCCACGTTCTCGAGGATGCGGCGGCTCATCGCGTGGGTGGCGTTCGCGGGCAGGACGACGTCGAGCCCGGTGGCCTCGCGCAGCGCGACGTCGGCCTGCAGGCTCGCGACGACCTGGTCCGGGCTGCCGTGGTGCGTCGGGCTGAACACCCCGAACCCGGTGCCCGCGGGCGGACGGCCGGTGACGTCGAACCGGCCCGCGTACCAGGCGATGTACTCGGCGAAGAGCTCGTCGTCGTCCGGGGTGACGCTCGGCAGGACGATGCGTCCCGCGACCGCACGAGGGGTCCGGCCGGGCACGTCGAACGCCGCCTTGTACGCGAGGATCTGGTCGCGCTGGGTCTCCTCGAAGGAGCGACCGTCGTCCTCGCTGTTCAGCGTCGAGACCAGCAGGTCCATGCCCTGCTCGGCGGTCCRCACGGCCGTCGTCCTGGAGCCGGGTCCGTACCAGACGCGGTCGGCCAGGCCCGGGCTGTGCGGCGTGACGGTCAGCGGCGTCCCGGGCGGCGCGATCGGGAAGCCACCCTCGGGCGCCACGGTGACCGGCTCGCCGGCGAGGGCCGCGCGGAGCTGAGCGATCCGGTGCTGGGACTCGTCGTCGAACGACCGCTCGCTCGCGCCGTAGACCCTGTCGAGGGTGGCCGCCGCCGGCTTGATCCCGCCCGCGACGCCGAGCTCGAGCCGACCGCCGGACAGTAGGTCGACCGTGGCCGCGTCCTCCGCGACCGTGATCGGGTCTGCGTACCGCATGGGCAGCACCGCGGTGCCGAACCGGATCCGGCTGGTCGCCTGCCCGATGGCGGAGAACAGCGGGAACGGTGAGGAGAGGAACCGCTCGAGGTGCCGGACCCGCACCCAGCCCGTGTCGTAGCCGAGCTCCTCGGCGAACCGGAACAGGTCGATCGCGTCGCGCAGGGACTGGCCGGCGTCGGCGGGGTCGTCGTAGGGGACGAAGGTGAGGAAGCTGAGCTCGAGGCGCGGGGCGGTCACGGGCGCATCGTACGAGCGCGGGACTCGGGCGGTCGCGTGAGGGAGCAGTCGTCTCAGCCGACGGGCGCCGGGAGTCGTGTGACCCGGGCGACGCGGTCCAGGATCGCGTCCAGCACGGCTCCGCGGTCGAACTGCAGGGCGTGCAGGCGGGCAGCCGTCTCCCAGCCGGAGCGCTCGTCGGGCGACATCGCGAGGACCCGGTCCAGGGCCGACGCGATCGCCAACGGGGACTCGACGGGGACGATGATCGCGCAGTCGCCGACGGCCTCCCCGATCCCGCCGGTGTCCGTGGTGATGACCGGTCCGCCGCCGGCGAGCATCTTCTCGGCCAGCGCGATGCCGAACGTCTCGACGAACTCCGGCCGCGGCTTGGACGGCAGGACGTAGGCCGCCGACGAGGCCATGAGGTGGGCCTTCTCGTCGTCGTCGACGTCGTCGAAGAACACGATGCGGTCGGCGGCGCTCGACTCGTGCGCCATCTCCTGCAGCCGGGTGGCGTCCGGGCCGTTGCCGGCGATGACGAGCGTCAGGCCGTCGGCGGCGCGGCTCCCGGCGAAGCCCGCGATGAGGTCGTCGACGCCCTTCGCGTGCGCCAGCCGGGACAGGAAGAGGACGTACCCGTCTGCGACCAGGCCCCGTGCGGCCAGGACGGAGGCGGTGTCGGCCGGGTCCAGGTCCAGGTAGGACGCGACGTCGATGGCCGGGTACGACACGGTGACGCGCTCGCGGCACTGGGCGGCGAACGTGGTGCCGTGCTTGGCGTCGATGGCTGCGGCCTCGGCGATGATCAGCTCGCGCGTGTAGTCGCTGACCGCGAGGCAGACGTCGTGCTCGAGGTAGCTGGACAGCACGTGCGCGGCGGCGCCGAACTCGTCCTTCTCCACGCAGGCGCGCACGACGTTGGTGACGTCGGACCCGACGGCCTCGGCGACCGTGGTGACGTTGACGGGCAGGCCGGTGCGGCGGGCGACGTGCACGGCGTCGGCGACGGCGAGCGAGTGCGGGCTCAGGTACAGCGACATGGCGACGGTCGGGACGCCGTCCGTGAACAGCTCCACCAGCCTGCCGACGATGCCCGCGAGCCAGCGACCGTCGGGGACCTTGTAGTCGCCGACGGGCTCCGGCCGCTCGACCGTGATCCCCGGCGAGTACGGCAGCACGCCGTCGAGGGGCTTGAGCGGGAGCCCGGTCTGCTGCAGCCGGTCGATGGGCCAGGTGACGATGCGGACGTCGTCGAAACCCCGCTCCAGGGCAGCCTCGGCGAGGTTGCGGGCCTCGCCCGAGTGCCCGCAGATGACCGGGTCGGCGCGGACGACGATGACGAGACGGCGATGAGTGGTCACGTCGACTCCCTGGGTCAGCGCCGCAGCGCGGTGGTCGGGGGGTTCGTGCTGACGGACGGCGGTCGGACGGTGGAGCCCCAGTCGCTCGGCGTGGGTCCCACGGTGATATGGAGGCGTCCTCCGCGGTGGAGCTCGATGCCGGTGAGCCACGTGCGGTCCAGTCGCGCACCGTCGAGGTGCACGGACTGTACGTACTGAGTTGGTCCGTCAGGTGTCGGCTCGGTGAACCCTGAGGTCTCGATGGTCAGGTTGCGGTCGCCGATGTCGATGCTCGACTCCCGCCAGGCCGGCGCGCTGATGAGGAACAGGTTCTGGCCGGCGACCGGGAAGAGGCCCAGCGACGCCCAGACGAACCAGGACGAGRGGCCGCCCGAGTCGTCGTTGCCCGGCAGGCCGCCGCGCCCGGTGCCGAACTGATTCTGCACGATGGCCTGCACCACCTCGGCGGTCCGGTCGGGCCGCCCGGCGTAGTGGTAGGACCACGGCGCCTCCATGTCAGGCTCGTTGTTGAGGCCCTCGAAGCGGTTGAGCGCGTACCCGGCGGCCATCTCCTCGATGCCCGGCCGCACCCCGGGCTGCACCACGGCCGGGGCGCCGAACCCGAAGAACCGGTCGAGCTGAGCGACGAATGCGTCGTCGCCACCCGAGAGCTTGATCCGCGCCGCCATGTCGTGCAGCAGCCGGAACGAGTAGTTCCAGCGGCCGCCCTCGTAGTACGTGGAGTCCTCGAGCAGGCCCGTGGCCTCGTCGAACGCGTTGATCCACCGCGCCGCCAGCGGCGTGAACTGCTCGACGAGCGCGGGGTCGCCCACATGGGCCGCGATCTGCGACGTGCACCAGTACCCGAACGCGAGGTCGAGCGTGTGGCTGATCGGGTGCACCTTGCCGCGCAGCAGGAAGTCCTCGCCGTACGTGCGCCGCAGGTCGTTGTGCATGTGCACGAGCGCCCAGTCCCAGTCCATGCCGGGCAGTCCCAGCTGGCAGAGGTCGGACAGGAAGGTGTGCGCGAGCGCACTGGCCTGGCGGCTGAACTGATCCGCGCCGCGCGCCATCCGGTAGCCGATGGGGAGGTTGCCCTCCTCCTCGGAGATGTACAGGAGCGCGTTCGCCAGCTCGACGGCCTTGTCCGGCATCAGCGTGGTGAGCAGCGGCAGCTGGGTCCGGTAGATGTCCCACATGGTCGCGAKGTCGAACGCGAACGGGCCGTYSGCCGGCCAGAACGGCGACTCGTCGGGCGCCAGGCACGGCTTGATCAGCGAGTGGTACAGCGCCGTGGAGAAGACGGTCTGCTTGTCCTTCGACGGGGTGTCGACGCGGATCTTGGCCAGCCCCGCCTGCCAGGCCTCGGCGGTCGCCGCGCGCCTCGTCGCAAAGCTGGACGGTCCCGGGCCACACTCGCGCTCGAGGTTCTCCCGGGCCTGGTCGACCCCCCGCAGCGAGAACCCGAACCGCAGCTCCACCACCTGCCCCGGCTCCGACGGCCCCGCCCACATGAGCCCGAAGGGCCGCAGCGTCGTCGGCCGGATGCGGTCGAAGTCGAGCCGCGTGCCCCCCGGCATGAGCCGACGGTCGTACCAGAGCATCTGCCGCCAGCGCGGGTCGTCGCACTCCACGTGGATGGCCAACGGAGCGCCCTCGACGACGATCTCGCCCTGCGCGATCCCCGGGCTGATCGAGTGCAGGTGCGCCCGCAGCGGCACCGTCCGACCGTGCGGGATGGTCAGGCCGCCCAGCGAGAAGTCGATGACCAGCCGCGCGTCGCGGTGCGCCGGGAACGTGTACCGGTGGACCGCCGACTTCGGGCCGACGGTGATCTCCGCGCGGATGCCGCTGTCGAGCGTCGCCGTGTAGTACCCGGGCTCCGCGTCCTCGTCGACGATGTCCCACAGCTGCCCCAGGTCGTCCAGCGGCTGCAGCATCGGGGTCACGCGGAAGTAGTTGTAGTACTTGCGGATGGCGCCCGTGCCGGACTGCTGGAAGTGCGTGAAACCGCTGGCCACCTGCCGGTCGTGCATCTCGGTCGGGAGGCCCTCGGTGCCGAGGTCGTAGCGGCCGTACCCCGTCGGGTACGCCCCGCTGTACGCGCACGCGCTGACCATGCCGAGCGGATACGTGGCCCCTGGGTGCGTGTTCCCGACCTGCGGCTTCGGCCACCACCAGCTCGTGGCCAGGCCCTCTTGCGCGGGCAGGCTCGTGGCCTCCGTGCCGATGAAGGGGTCGACGCGTTCGAACATCGGGCCGCTCCTCGCGCTCGTCCGTCGGGGACCACAGGGTCGCGTGCGGGCGACGACTGCGTCCATGCCTCGTTGGGGGGACGGTACGTCGGGAGTGTTGCGGGGGGGTTTCGGGGGTCGTGATCCAGGCCAGATGTCAGGGCGACTGGCTGAATCGGTCCCAGCGCCACGCCAGCAGATCACGATCGGGGTGATCGGCCTTGCGCCGCGGCACCGTCAGTCGCCGCCCATGCATGGCCTGTATCCCGTGCTGCAGCATGGGCCCGTCCACCTCTGCCAGAACGTCTGTCGCGATGTGGATGTCGAGGTCCGGGGTGATGCCGAGCATGTTCTGGTCGTACGCGGCGTGGTGGATCTTGCAGAGGGCGAGCCCGTTCGGCGTCGTAGGTACACCCAGCTCTTCCGAGTCGGGAACGATGTGCGCGGCGTCGAGCAGGGCTCCGTGCTTGAGCGTGCACACTGCGCACCGAGTCTCATAAGCAAGCAGTACTCGCGTGCGGAACGCTGGCTGGTGCAGCCGCTGCTTCGCCAACCGCAGGGCGTAGTCGCGCTGGCGTACGTCGAGCGTGCGCAGGTCACCCATGTACCGAAAAGCCTCGTCGAGCGCGATCAGGAACGTGCGATTCTCGGGGAAGTCGTCGACGACGTAGACGGGCATCACCGGCGTGTAGTAGTTCGCGATCTCCTTGCGGAAGAGGATCAGGGGCATTCCTGTCTCGATCGCGGCTCTCATCTTCTTGTTGTCGCCGCTGAATTCATCGCCGGCCCGATAGGCGTAGTGGAGCAGTCCGTCATCGGACTCGGTGTCGTCGTACGGCCCCGAGGCGGATGCCACGATCGCGAGAGTCGACGTGAAGCTCGCCGGATTCCGGATTCCGCGAGAGAAGTCGATGATCGGGAGGTCCCGCCCGTCGATCCGGAAGTTCAGCAGCTCCTGGCGGTGAAGGAATCCTCCATTCGCCTCGGCACGTTCCTGGACCCATTCCATGATCCGCACCCGTAGGGCGGCCTCAATCGCGGTGTCCATGCGGTGAGCTCACCAGCTGGCGCGTTCGACCACAAGGCCCAGTCGTGTGAGCGCTACTTGCCCGTCAGATGTGGGAGCAGGTTTAGGACGATGAAGAGAGCCACGCCGATGAGTGCAACGCGGAGCAGGGCGGCGCCGGCTGCCTTCTGCTGGCGTCGAGCGGCCGCGGCCCGACGCTTCTCCGAGCCTCGCCGAGGACGGTCACTGCGTGTCGCGACCAGCGCAGACCGCTGCCGGTTACGCCTGGGCGGCCGAGATGTTGCCGCTACGCCCGGACTCGTCGCTCCGCCGAGGCGCCCTTCCAGGAAGCGCCCGATGTCCGCGACGTCGAAGGGCGACAACCGCGGAGGCAGGCTGGCAAGAAATGCCGGGAGCTGCGCCCGACCAACCACGGTCACGCCCAGCGGGAAGCTGCTGGGTTCGAGATCCTGGCTCGCTAGGCAGACGACGCCCCGTACTGCCGACCGATGGTTCGGGGCGAGTTGCGCAACCAGGTCCGCCACAGCGGTCGCTACGGACTCGACCTGGCTCGTTCGGTCGTACCCGTTCTGGCGAAGCCGACCGTCGACAGCTGTGACATCCCCTGACCAGTTCTTCGCGTCCACGAGGACGACTCCGCCTGGCCCCAGTGCGACATGGTCGAGGTTCGCCTTCGGCCTCCCCGGCCAGTGGAGATCATGCAGAGCCGTCCAGCCGTACCGACTCAGGCTCTCGAGGGCGACGGCGACGAGACGCTCACCCTCAGCGCCCGCCGACCACGCGCGCTGGTCTCGCTGGGCGCGCGCCAGCTGAGCCTGAACCTCGGCGTCCAGCGCCGTTCCGCGCTCTTGCTCGGCGCGCAGCTGGGCCACGCGTCTCGCTCGACGGGTCGCCTGTTCTTCGGCGCCGAACCCTGCCTCGCCCATCGCACCTCCGCTGCTGCTTCGGCGGTCGGGGCGTCGCACTTGAGGCTGACGGGCGTGCTGCCGTCTTTCGGGAGCTGCTCGTTCTGTCGCCCCGATTGCGGCGGCGCTCAACCGGGGGGAGCGTTGGCGTCGACGTGCGCACAGGCCGCGTCAGGACCCTCCCGAAGGACAGCACTCATGGCGGAAGCGTCCAAGGCACCCGCCTACCAACCGCCCACCGTCCCGCGCAGCGCCTGGAACGCGCTCATCGTCCTCATGGCCGGCATGTTCATGGCCCTGCTGGACACGACGATCGTCAACGTCGCGCTGCCGACCATCCGGCTCAGCCTGGACGCGAACGAGGCGACGCTGAGCTGGATCATCAGCGGCTACGCGCTGGCGTTCGGCATCGCGCTGATCCCGGCGGGCCGGGTCGGTGACCGGATCGGGCACAAGTGGGTCTTCTTCACGGGCCTGCTGCTGTTCACGGTCGCGAGCCTGTTCTGCGGGTTGGCGCAGACCAGCCTGCAGCTGATCGTCGCGCGGGTGGTCCAGGGCCTCGCCGGCGGCATGTTCGTGCCGGGAGTGACGGCGATGATCCAGCTCCTGTTCCCGGGGCCGGTGCGGGGCAAGGCGTTCGCGATCATGGGGTCGGTCATCGGGGTCTCGACGGCGTTGGGGCCGATCCTCGGTGGGTTGATCATCCAGGCGTTCGGCGACGAGAACGGCTGGCGGCTCGTGTTCTGGGTCAACATCCCGATCGGGATCATCGCGCTGATCGCCGCCGCGAAGATCCTGCCGGCCGGTCACGAGGGGACTGCCAAGCCGGGGTACGACTTCGTCGGGCTCGCGCTGCTGACGGCCGGGCTGGTGGCGCTGCTGGTGCCGCTGATCGAGGGGCAGGACAAGGGCTGGCCGGCGTGGACGTTCATCACGCTGGCGGCGGGGGTGCTCCTGATCGTCGCGTTCGCGCTGTGGGAGCTGCGGATCGTCGACAAGAACCCGATGGTGCCGCCGCACCTGTTCTCGCATCCTCAGTTCACCGGCGGGACGATCCTCGCGCTGGTCTACTTCGCGGCGTTCACCAGCATCTTCTTCACCATCTCGCTGCTCTGGCAGGCGGGTCTGGGGCACACGGCGCTGGAGTCCGGCGTGGTCGGGGTGCCGTTCGCCATCGGCAGCATCATCGGGGCGTCGCAGAGCAACCGGCTGTCGCAGCGGCTGGGCCGCACCGTGCTCATCGTCGGCACCGCGATGGTCTGCGTCGGGCTGGTCTGGGTGTGGCTGGTGCTCCGGATCGAGCCCGCGGCCGACCTGGCCAACTGGGACCTGCTGGTCCCGCTGCTCGTCGCGGGCATCGGCAGCGGGCTGTTCATCGCGCCGAACGTCCAGTTCATCGTGGCGACGGTCGACCGGTCCGAGGCCGGCTCGGCCAGCGGCGTGATCAGCGTGATGCAGCGCGTCGGCTCCGCCATCGGCATCGCGGTCATCGGCAGCGTCCTGTTCGGCACCCTGCACATCACCAGCCCCGCCGGGGCCCCGCAGGCGTTCGTCGACAGCGCCGCGCACGCCATGGCGGTGAGCGCCGCGCTGTCGATCGTCGCGTTCGCGCTCGTGTTCGTGCTGCCGCGCAAGGTCAACGCGCAGGGTGGGCCGCCGCCGATGGAGTAGCGGCCGGATCGTCATCCCCGCGTCGGGTCTGCGTCACGTCCTCGCCACGTCGGCCGCGTGAGATGGGCCCGAAGACGAGAGAGGACCGACCATGGCCACCACGCTCGCCACCGCGGACCGGCTGTACGACGCCGCCGACGACCACCGGCCCGAGGTCGGCTCGACGGTCTGGGCGGTCGCCCACCCGATCGGGGAGCTGCCCGACGACGGCCCGGACCAGCGCTGGGTCATGGTGATGGGGGAGGTCATGGGCGTCCGGCTGGACACCCCGGGCTGGCCCAACGGGCAGGTGTGGTCGAGCGAGGAGCTCTGCCGGGCGCACGCCTGGTCGCGGCACGTGGTCGGTCGGCGCACGGGGTTCGAGGTGCGCCGGCTCGAGGTCGTGACACCCAGCCTGTTCCGGCTCGCGGTCGGGTGATCCGCAGGTAGCGTGAACCTCGCCCGCAACGACGAGGGAGCTCGCACATGAAGGACCTGGACCAGGCGCTCCGCACGGCCGCGCCCGGCACCATCGACGGCGCCAAGCTGCTGACGCGGTTCGAGTACGAGCAGCTCGCGGTGCCCAGCGGCGGACCGGTCGGCGAGCACTTCGAGGGGTTCATCCCCGCGATCGTGCACCGCGACGGCGTGCACCATCTCGTCGCGTTCTCGTCGGTGCAGCGGTTCAAGGACGAGGGCAGGATCGGCGGCGACGCCATCACCATGCCGGTCCGCGAGGTCCTGCTGCGGATGCCCGCGGACGTGGGCATCGTGGTCAACCCGGGCAGCACGCAGGGGTTCGAGCTGGGGCCGGACGTCATCGCCACCCTGCGCGACGAGCTCGCCCGGCCCCACGACGAGTGAGCTAGACCTTGACGGTCGTGAGGAACGCGGCGGCCTGGGTCAGGTCGTCGAAGTCGTCGCCGGCCAGGTCGACCAGCAGCTCGTTGCTCCACAGCGCCAGGCGTCCGATGGTGAACTGCTCCTTGGCCACCTCGGGCAGCGTCAGCCCGTAGACCCGCCTGGCGATCTCCCGCTTGCCGCCGCGCGCGGCGCCGTAGGTCGAGACCGGCAGGTACACGTCCGGCGACATCGCGCACAGGACGCGGGTGAGCGCCGGCTCCTTGAAGCCGGTCATCCCGAGGCCGCCCTGGCCCAGGATCAGGCGGGTCAGCCGGTCGGGCAGGGGCACCGTCTCGGGCCCGTAGAGCAGGTACCGGATGGTGTTGCGCGTGCGGGCCGACGCCTCGTGCTCGCCCATCGACGCCCACGCCCGGTTGAACGACGCCGTCGTGGCGTTGGTCGCACCGGGGGTGTCGTTGACGAACGCCTTGAGGTCGCGCGGCTCACAGTTCGTGATCTCCTCGCKGCTGAACACCTGCTGGTAGTGGGACCAGTCCGGTCCCGGCTCGGTGGGCGCGAACTCCGCCGCCAGCTTCTCGACACGCTCCAGGCGCGCCGGGTCGACCGCGTCGCGGTCCGGGAAGCTGGCCTGCAGGTCGGCCGACGACGAGGGCAGGGGAGCCGACGTCTTCGCCTCCCCGCGGGTCCACTGGTGGTTGCAGGCCGTGCAGCGGACGGTGCGGCGATCGTCCGCCAGCCGTTCGACGAGTTCGAGCTCTCCGGATCGACAGACCGGGCATGTCAGCATGAGTGCTCCTTCGCCTCTATGCCCAAGTGTGACGTACTGGCGCGGCCCGCACGTCACGTCGGCAGATGCAGCCACCACGTGATGCCCGTGCCGATCCGCCGCAGACCGCACCGGAGGTAGAGCGGGAGCCCCGCCGGCGTGGAGTTGAGCACCACGTGCTGCGCCCCGTGCGACGCCGCGGCCGCGCACACCGCCTTCATCAACCCGGTGCCCAGGCCGCGTCGCCGGGACGACTCCTGCACGGTCACGTCGAACACCCCGGCCAGGTTGCCGACGAGGTGCGACCACGCCTGGCCCGCCGTCCGACCGTCCTCGTGCGCCTCCGCGTACCAGGCCCGGGGCGGTCGCAGCCGGGCCATCGCGCGCTCGTCCCCGTCTTCCCGGAGCATCACGCGAGGGTCGGCGGCGAGCCCGTCGGGGATCGGCCCGGCCATCCACCACGGCGACCAGCCGCGCTCGAACCCCGCGGCGGCCAGCGGCCCGGCGTCCACGTCGAGCCCGAGCCACGCGCCGACGATCGGGAGGTGCTCCGCCCGAGCCCGCTCCACGCCGCGGGCGAGGGCCGCCGGGTCGATGACCTGCGGGAACATGAGGTCGCCGTTGGCCCACACCAGGCCCGAGTCCTCCCACGCGTCGCTGCCCTGCGCCTGCGCGCGCAGCTGGAACCAGCTGGTCTGCACGCGCTCGCAGTCCGCGACGCTCACGCTCACGCTCACGCAGGCACCGGGCCCCGGCGGATCCGCTCCAGCAACGAGTCCGGGTCGACCGTGTCGAAGTCCCAGTTCGAGTCGATCCACCAGGTCACCCCGACCGCCTCGAGGGCGGCGACCTTCTCCCGAGCGGTCGCCGGGTCGTCCGGCAGCACGCCCTCGACGACCACGTCGATCGGGCCGTCCGCGCCGCGCTGCTCGGTGACCCACGCGACGACGTCCGCCAGCTCGGCCGGCGTGAGCGGGTTGAACCCGTCCTCGCGCCGGGTGGGCAGGATGCCGTCCCGCCCGGCCGCCCGGCGCATCGACCGCGGCGCGTTCCAGGCGCCGATCACCCAGACCGGGATCCGCCCGCGCACGGGACGCGGCTGGAACACGAGATCGGTGACGTGGTGGAACGCGCCCGCATAGCTAAACGGTTCCCCGGTCCAGGCGAGGTCGAGGATCGCGAGGCTGTCGTCGAGGAGCGCCGCCCGGTCCTTGGCGGTGACGTGCTCGCCCGACACCCGGCTGTAGGCCCCGTCGTCCGTCGCGCCCAGGCCCACGGGCAGCACCAGCCGGCCGCCCGAGAGGTGGTCGACCGTCAGCGCCTGCCGCGCGACCTCCCACGGCTTGCGCCGCGGCAGCGAGAACACCATGGCGCCGAGCGTGACGCGGGTGGTCCGGACGGCAGCGGCGCCGAGGATGGTCCAGGGGTCGAACGTGTCCATGGGCCCGACGCTGATGCCGTCCCAGGCGAAGAATCCGTCCCAGCCGGCCTCCTCCGCCGAGACGGCCATCTCGATCGACTGGGCTGCGGACCCGCACGTTGCGGTGACACCGAACTTCATGACGCCCGACGCTACGCCCGGCCTCCGACAGCGGTCCGGCCGAGCGTCTCGGCGACGGCCTGGTCCCACGGCGTCGCGACGAACCCCAGCACACGCGCGGACGCGGTGGTGTCCATGACGTAGGGCCGGGAGAAGTGCTCGGCGACGGCCGCGACCTCGCGCAGCATCGGCGAGGCGACGCCCATCGCGCGGACCACGGGCGCGGGCACCGGCCGGATCCGGGGGGC
>NZ_JBFULZ010000094.1:0-15396 GCF_054049635.1 Cellulomonas sp. P5_C6
GGTACGGCGTGACGGCGTAGACCGCGACGGCCAGCGACGACAGCGCGACCCACGTCCAGCCGACGCGGTTGCGCGTCCGGGGTCGAGCCGGTGCCAGGGTCATGCCTCGACGCTAGGGAGCGGCCGCGTCCGGGTCTGTCCCGTCAGCCCACCGGTGCGCCCGGGGGCTGGCCCACCGCGTCAGGACCGGTAGACCCGCGCCTCCCAGGGCCGCAGGGTCGGCCCGAGCGGGTGCGGGTAGTTGCCGAGCACCAGCTCGCCCGCGTCGGCCGCGAGCGGCACCTCCTGGACCACCCCGGAGAAGTTGCCGACGACGGTGAGCGTCGTGTCGCCGAGCCGGCGCGCGAACGCGTACACGTGCTCGTGGTCGGGCAGCAGCATGGTGAAGTCGCCCAGCGCCACCACGGGGTCGTCGTGCCGCAGGGCGATGAGCGCGCGGTAGTAGTGGAAGACCGAGTCCGGGTCGGCCCGCTCGGTCTCCGCGTTGAGCGACGGGTAGTTCGCGTTCACGTCGATCCACGGCGTGCCCGTCGTGAAGCCGGCGTGCGGCGTACCGTCCCACTGCATCGGGGTCCGGGCGTTGTCGCGGCCCATCGCGGCGATCCCCGCCAGCAGCTGCTCGTCGTTGCTGTGCCCCACGGTCCGGGCCGTCGCGACGTGGTTGAGGGTCTCGATGTCCCGGTACTGGTCGAACCGCGTGAAGTGCGCGTTCGTCATGCCGAGCTCCTCGCCCTGGTAGACGTACGGCGTCCCCCGGTGCAGGTGCAGGACCGTGGCAAGCATGGTCGCGGACTCTCGTCGGAACGCGCCGTCGTCCCCGAAGCGCGAGACCACCCGCGGCTGGTCGTGGTTGTCCCAGTAGAGGGAGTTCCAGCCGACGTCCGCGAGCCCGGTCTGCCAGCGGCCGAAGGACGCCTTGAGGTCGAGCAGCCGCAGCGGGCGGACGTCGAACTTGCCGCCCGGCCCGTGGTCGAGGCCGACGTGCTCGAACTGGAAGACCATGTCGACCTCCTCCCGGGACGGGTCGGTGAAGGCGCGCGCCTGCTCGACCGTCACGCCGGGCATCTCCCCGACCGTCAGCAGGCGGTCCGGGCGGTCGGCGAACACCGCCTTGTGCATCTCGGCCAGGAACTCGTGGATGCGCGGTCCGCAGACGTAGGACGCGGAGCCGTCGGCGAGCAGCCCGCCGGTCACCACGCCGTCGGGCAGGGCCGTGTCCTTCGAGATGAGGTTGATGACGTCCATCCGGAAGCCGTCGACCCCGCGGTCCAGCCACCAGCGCATCATCGCGTAGACGGCGTCCCTGACCTGCGGGTTCTCCCAGTTGAGGTCCGGCTGCTTGCGACTGAAGAGGTGCAGGAAGTACTCGCCGGAGGCCTCGTCGAGCTCCCACGCGGAGCCCGAGAAGAACGACCCCCAGTTGGTCGGCTCGGCGCCCGGGGCACCCGCGGACATGCCGTCGCGCGGCGGCCGCCACCAGTACCAGTCCCGCTTCGGGCTCGCGGGGTCGCGCGACTCGACGAACCACGCGTGCTCGTCGGAGGTGTGGTTGACGACCAGGTCCATGACGAGCTTCATGCCGCGCGCGTGCAGCTCCGTGACCAGCCGGTCGAGGTCGTCCAGCGTGCCGAACATCGGGTCGACGGACTGGTAGTCGCTGATGTCGTAGCCGTTGTCGTCCTGCGGCGACGCGTAGATGGGCGAAAGCCAGACCACGTCGACACCGAGCTCGGACAGGTGGTCGAGCCGCCCGAGGATGCCCCGCAGGTCGCCGATGCCGTCCCCGTCCGAGTCCGCGAACGAGCGCGGGTACACCTGGTACACGACGGCTCGGGTCCACCAGGGAGCGTCCTGCGTCGTCCACGTCATGCGACCGATCCTCTCGAGGGAGTGGGTGCGGGGAGCAGCTCCTGCTCCACCTGGTCGAGGTCGATACGGTCGACGGCGTCCTGGATCGCGACCGTCGCGGCTCCCCGGGCCCACGCGGAGAAGCCGGACTCGTCGACGTAGAGCCGGACGGGCTCCGCCCGCGGATCACGGTCGGCCGCGACGGCCGCCCGCACCCGATCCTCGGCGACGGCGAAGAGCCCGATGCCCTCGCCGGCGAGCACGGCCGCAGGCTGCAGGGTCAGGTTGGCCGCCATGGCGACGAGCCGCCCGAGGGAAGCCGCGGCCTCGTCGACCACCGCGGCCGCCGCCGGGTCGCCCTCGCGGGCGAGGCGCAGCACGTCGTCGTGGTCGACAGGTCGCTGCAGGGCGGCCGACACCTGCGCCGCGATGGACCCCGAGGTCAGCATGGCCTCCGCGCACCCGCGGTGGCCCGCGTGGCAGACGGGCCCGGTCGCGCTCAGCGGGATGTGCCCGCCCAGGCCGACGCCCGCCTCGCGCGAGTGCACGACCTGGCCGTTCACGACGAGCGCGTACCCGATGCCGGCGCCGATGGTGATGACGACGAACCCGGGGATGCCGCGGCCCAGCCCGAACCAGCGCTCGGCCTCGGCGAGCGCGACCAGGTCGTTCTCGAGCGACGCCGGAACACCCAGCTCGGCCTCGACCAGCTCGGCGAAGGGGACGTCCGTCCAGTCGAGGAACGGGGCGAACTCCACGCGACCGTCCCGCACGGCGCCGCCGAGCGACACCCCGACGCCGGCGATCCGGTCGACGCCGAGCCCTCGGACCGCCTGCGCGATCTCCGCGGCGACGTCACGCGGGTGGTGGCTGCCGAGGGGGCGCTCCGCGTACGCGAGCAACGCCGCGCGCACGTCGGTCGCAACGACGTGCAGGGACTCCCCCGTCACCTTGACCCCGGCGAAGTGGGCCAGACCCGGCCGGACGTCGAGCGGTCGGACGGGCCGGCCGACCGAGCCGTCGGACCGGTCGTCGAGCTCGACCAGCAGGCCGCGGTCGAGGAAGGGCTTGGCCAGGCGCGTGAGGCTCGGCGGCGAGAGACCCAGACGGCTCGTCAGCTCGCTCCGCGAGATCGGCCCGTGGATCAGCACCGCGCGTGCGAGGGCTCTCTCGCTGTCGCTCAGCATGCGCTCGACCCGTTCATTGATTCCATCATGGCACGAACACGGCCTCTTCCGCGCGCAAACTCCCGATCCAGACCACTTGTGAGTCTTGTTTCTTCCGTGTTAGAACTAACTCATGCTCTCCCACGACGAGGTGACCGCCGACGACCGGCGCGCCGCATCTACCACACCCGCCCCGGGTCGGGTCCTGCACCTGCACCGGGGCGGAACCAGCGTCGTGATCGACGTCGACGCCGCGCCGCACCCGGCGATCGTGCACTGGGGCGAGGAGCTGGCGGACTCGAGCGAGCAGACGCTGCGCTCCCTCGCTGTCGCGGCGCGCCCCCAGCGCGTCTCGGGGGGTCTCGACGAGCCGGCCCGGGCCACGCTCGTCGCCTCGCAGGCCGGCGGGTGGCTGGGCACCCCGGGGCTCGAGGGGCACCGCGACGGAGCCTCGTTCAGCGTCCGGCTGGAGCTGGTCGACATCCAGGCCAACGACCACCGGGCCCGGCTGTCGCTCGTCGACCGGGAGGCCCGACTGAGCGCGCAGCTCGAGCTGCGGGTCGGTACCGCCGGACTCCTGCACCAGCGCATCACCCTGCGCAACGCCGGCGAGTCGCCCTACACGGTCCAGTCGTTGCACCTCGCGTTCCCAGTGCCGTGGGACGCCACCGAGATCCTCGACACCACGGGCCGTCACCTGCGCGAACGCTCGCCGCAGCGGCACCCCTTCGCCTACGGGACCTACCTGCGCGAGAGCCGCCGGGGCCGGCCCGGTGCGGACGCCACGCTGGTGCTCGCCGCCGGGCGGCCCGGGTTCGGMTTCGAACGCKGTCGCGTCCACGCCGTGCACGTCGCGTGGAGCGGCAACCACCGTCTCCTCGCCGAGCGGTCCGTCTCCGGCGAGGCGATGCTCGCCGGAGGTGAGCTCTTCGCGCCCGGGGAGGTCGTCCTCGCGCCCGGCGCGTCGCTCACGTCGCCGGAGGTCGTCGGATCCTGGGGCGACGGGCTGAGCGAGCTCGCGCACCGCTTCCACGACGAGTGGCGTCGCCGCCCGGCCCACCCTCGCCGGCCTCGGCCGATCACCCTCAACACGTGGGAGGCGGTCTACTTCGACCACTCGCTCGAGCGGCTGACCGCGCTGGCGGATGCCGCCGCGTCCGTCGGCGTCGAGCGGTTCGTGCTCGACGACGGCTGGTTCGCCGGCCGGCGCGACGACACGTCGGGCCTGGGCGACTGGTACGTCGACGCAGCGGTCTGGCCCGACGGGCTGCACCCGCTGGTGGACCACGTGCTGGCCTGCGGGATGGAGTTCGGGCTCTGGGTCGAGCCGGAGATGGTCAACCCGGACAGCGAGGTCGCCCGTCGGCACCCGGACTGGATCCTGCGGGGGCGGATGTCGCTGCCGCCTGCGGCCCGGCAGCAGCAGGTGCTCGACCTCGCGCACGACGACGCCTACGCCTACGTGGCCGGCCGGCTGCACGCGCTGCTCGACGAGTACCCGATCGCGTACCTGAAGTGGGACCACAACCGCGACCTGCTCGACGCCGGTAGCGGCCCGGAGGGTGTCGCGCGGGTCCGCGAGCACACGCTGGCCCTCTACCGGCTGCTCGACGAGCTCAAGGCGGCGCACCCCGGTCTGGAGATCGAGAGCTGCGCCTCCGGTGGTGCCCGGGTCGACCTCGGCATCCTGGCGCGCACGGACCGTATCTGGACCAGCGACACCCTCGACCCGCTCGAGCGCCTGGTCAACCAGCGGTACACGGCGCTCGTGGTGCCCCCCGAGATGATGGGCATGCACCTGACCAGCCCCGTCGTGCACTCGACCGGCCGGACCGTGGACCTCGACTTCAGCGCCGCGGTCGCGCTGTTCGGCCACTTCGGGATCGAGTGGGACCTGACCGGGACCGACGAGCAGACCCGCGGGCGCATCGCGGCATGGGTCGGGTACGCCAAGCGCATCCGCCCGCTGGTCGCCACCGGCCGCACCGTGGACGTCGACGACACCGAGCCGGGCATCGACGTGCGCGGCGTCGTCTCGCCGGACGGCACCTGGGCCGTGTTCACGCTCACGCAGACCGACACGACGGCCGCCTACCCGCCGGGACGCGTCCGGATCCCCGGGCTCGACCCTGCCCGGCACTACCGGCTCCGCGTCGTCGGCCGCCCGACCAGCGCCGCCGCTCAGTCCGAGCTCCCGTGGCAGACCTACGACACCACCCTGACGGGTCGTGAGCTCGACGCCGTCGGCCTGCGACCCCCCGTCCAGTACCCCCAGAGATCCACCGTCATCGAGCTGGTCGCTCAGAACTGAGCACCACGAGATGTGCAAGGAGGCACACGATGAGACACCGAAACCCGCGACGCGTTCGCATGGCAGCAGCGGCCGCAGCGGTCGCCCTGCTGGCCGTCGCAAGCGGCTGCGCGAACCAACCGTCCGACGGCGTGACCACCCTGAACTTCTTCCAGTTCAAGGGTGAGGCGCTCGAGGACTTCAACCAGATCATCGCCGACTTCGAGGCGGAGAACCCCGACATCCGCGTCGTGCAGAACCAGGTCGCCGACGCCGACACGGTCATCCGGACGCTCCTGGTCAAGGACAAGGCACCGGACGTCATCACGCTGAACGCCAACGGCGGCTTCGGCCGCCTCGCGCAGGCCGGCGTGTTCTACGACTTCTCGAACGAGCCCGTGCTCGACACGATCAACCCGGCGGTCCAGCAGATCCTCAAGGACCTCGGCACCAAGGGCGACGAGGTCAACGGTCTCGGCTACGTCAACAACGCCAACGGGATCATCTACAACCAGGAGATCTTCGCGCAGCAAGGCCTGGAGGTCCCCGAGACGTGGGACGAGCTGATCGCCGTGTGCGACAAGCTCAAGGCCGCGGGCATCACGCCGTTCTACGGGACCCTCGCCGACTCCTGGACCGGGCTGCCCTCGTTCAACGCGCTCGGGGCCTACCCGGCGCAGGACGGCTTCTTCGACAAGATGCGCGCCCAGGGCGAGGACACCGGTCCCGACTCCGAGGTGTCGTTCCAGAAGAACTTCCCCGAGGCGATGGAGCACCAGGCCCAGCTGTTCAGCTACATGCAGGACGGCTACCGCGGGAAGACCTACGACGACGGCAACGCGGCGTTCGCCCACGGCGAGGCCGCCATGCTCCTCCAGGGCATCTGGGCGATCAGCCCGATCAAGGGGATCAACCCGGACATCAAGGCGGGGATCTTCCCGTACCCGGCGACCGACAACCCCGACGACCGGATGCTCGTTTCCGGCGTCGACGTCGCGGTGACGATGCCGAAGGACTCGCCGCACCAGGCGGAGGCGCTCCGGTTCATCAACTACCTGTTCCAGAAGGACGTCATCGAGAAGTTCGCCGCCTCGCAGAACATGGTCCCGTCGGTCAAGGGCGCCCAGCTCAGCGACGACCCCGCCCTCCAGTCGGTCAAGCCGTACTTCGACGCCGGACGCATCGCGGGCTTCATCGACCACCAGATCCCGCCCAGCATCCCGCTCGCCGCGATCGACCAGCAGTTCCTCTTCAGCGGCGACGCGGACGCCGCGCTCGCCACCCTCGACAGCGAGTGGAGCAAGGTCGCCGCTCGCACCATCCCCGTGACGGGAGACTGACGATGACGTCCTCCACGCAAGTCCGGTCCGCGGCACCAGGCGCCGACCGCTCCGACACGCCCACCCTGCGGAAGGTCAAGGTCGGCCGTGCGCAGTCCACGTTCTACTGGATGGTCTGGCCGGCCGTCATCGCGTTCTTCGCGTTCCACACCATCCCTGTGCTGGTCGGGATCTTCTTCAGCCTGACCAACTACCCCGGCTACGGCGACTGGAACTTCGTCGGCCTGTCCAACTACGCCAACCTGTTCAAGGACGACCGCGTCCTGGCCGCCTACGGGTTCTCGTTCCTGTTCGCGATCGTCGCGACGCTGCTGACGAACGCGATCTCGCTGGCCATCGCGATGGGTCTCAACACCAAGATCATGGCGCGCAACCTCTTCCGCGGCGTGTACTTCGTGCCCTACGTCCTGGCGGCCCTGGTCATCGGCTACGTCTTCCAGTTCTTCTTCTCGAGCTCGCTGCCCAAGATCCTGGCGAGCATCCCGCTCTTCGCCGACAACATCCTCACCAACGAGACCTGGGCGTGGACCGCGATCGTCGCGCTCGCCGTCTGGCAGGCCTGCGCCTTCACGATCATCATCTACCTCTCCGGGCTGCAGACCATCCCGCGCGAGCTCTACGAGGCCGCGTCCCTGGACGGCGCCAAGCCATGGAGGCAGTTCTCGTCGATCACGTTCCCGCTGATCAGCGCGTTCTTCACGATCAACATCGTGCTGAGCCTCAAGGGCTTCCTGCAGGTCTTCGACCAGATCGTCGCCCTGACCAACGGCGGGCCGGGCACGGCGACCGAGTCCGTCACCCTGCTCATCTTCCGCGGCGGGTTCTCCGGCGGGGAGTTCGCCTACCAGTCCGCGAACGCGGTGATCTTCTTCATCGTCATCACCGTCGTGTCGCTGTTCCAGTTCAAGGTCCTTCAGCGCAGAGAGGCGGACTTCTGATGACCACCGCAGGTACCGCGCTCGGCCAGGCCGAGGCCGTCCTTCCCGAGCCCCGGCGACGGCGCACGAAGAATGTCGCCGACGACGACACCCGCAAGATCAACTGGTGGGTGACCGCACTGATCGCGGTGTGCTCGCTGACGATCCTCGTCCCGCTCTACCTCGCCGTCGTCGTCGCCCTCAAGACTCCCGAGCAGCTCGCCGCCGGCACCGGCCTCGAGCTGCCGAGCCCGATCCGGTGGGCGAACTTCAGCGAGGCGTGGACCCGGACCAACTTCCCGCAGGCGCTCCTGAACACGGCGCTGATCACCGTCGGGTCGGTCGTCCTCACGTTGCTGACCAGCTCGGTCGTGGCCTACGCCATCGCGCGGAACATCCACCGACCGTTCTTCAAGGGCGTGTTCTTCTACCTGCTCGCGGCCCTGTTCATCCCGTTCCCGATCATCATGCTGCCGCTGGTGAAGCAGACCGCGCTCCTGGGGCTGGACAACCAGGCCGGGATGATCCTGCTGTACACGATCTACGGGCTGTCGCTGAACATCTTCATCTACACCGCCTACATCCGCTCGATCCCCATCGAGCTCGAGGAGGCGGCGCGGGTCGACGGCGCATCGACGTGGCGGGTGTTCCGGCAGATCATCTTCCCGCTGCTCACCCCGATGAACGCGACGGTCGGCATCCTCACCTGCGTGTGGGCGTGGAACGACTTCATCATGCCGCTCGTGGTGCTCACCGACCCCGGGGCCCGAACCCTGCCCCTCGCGCAGTACGTCTTCCAGGGCCAGTTCAACACCGACTACACGGTGGCGTTCGCGTCCTACCTCATGGCCATGGCGCCGCTGCTGGTCGTCTACGTCTTCAGCCAGCGCTGGGTCATCTCCGGGGTCACGCGGGGGTCGATCAAGTAGGCACGACTCTCGACGCCCGCGCGACGACGGGCCCGCTCCCCCTTCCGGAGCGGGCCCGTCGTCGTGCGCTCAGATCAGCACGGCGCCCTTCGACGCCGACTGCACGAGCTTCGCGTACTTGGCCAGCACCCCGCGCGTGTAGGTGGGGGGCAGCGGCGCCCAGCCGACCTTGCGGGCCTCGAGCTCGTCCTCCGGGACCAGCACGTCGAGGGTCTCGTTCGCGACGTCGAGCCGGATCCGGTCGCCGTCCTTGATGAACGCGATGGGTCCGCCGTCGACGGCCTCGGGGGCGACGTGGCCGACGCACAGGCCGGTGGTGCCGCCCGAGAAGCGGCCGTCGGTGAGCAGGAGGACGTCCTTGCCCAGCCCGGCGCCCTTGATCGCGCCCGTGATGGCGAGCATCTCGCGCATGCCCGGGCCGCCCTTGGGGCCTTCGTAACGGATGACGACGACGTCGCCGGCGACGATCGTGCCGTTCTCCAGCGCGTCCATGGCGGCGCGCTCGCGCTCGAACACGCGGGCGGTGCCCTCGAAGACGTCGGAGTCGAAGCCGGCCGACTTCACCACGGCGCCGTCGGGCGCCAGCGAGCCGTGCAGGATCGTGATGCCGCCGGTCTTGTGGATCGGGTTGTCCAGCGCGCGCAGGATCTTGCCGTCGGGGTCCGGCGGGTTCACGTCCGCCAGGTTCTCCGCGACGGTCTTACCGGTCACGGTCAGGCAGTCGCCGTGCAGCAGGCCCGCGTCGAGCAGCGCCTTCATCACGACCGGCACGCCGCCGATGCGGTCGATGTCGTTCATGACGTAGCGGCCGAACGGCTTGAGGTCGCCCAGGTGCGGGACCTTGGCGGCCACGCGGGAGAAGTCGGCGAGCGTGAGGTCGACCTCGGCCTCGTGCGCGATGGCGAGCAGGTGCAGGACCGCGTTGGTCGAGCCGCCGAACGCCATGACGACGGCGATGGCGTTCTCGAACGCCTCCTTGGTCATGATCTGGCGCGCCGTGATGCCCTGGCGCAGCAGCTCGACGACGGCCTCGCCCGACTTCTTCGCGAAGGCGTCGCGGCGGCGGTCGGCCGAGGGCGGGGCCGCGGAGCCGGGGATCGACATGCCGATCGCCTCGGCCACCGACGCCATCGTGTTGGCGGTGTACATGCCGCCGCACGCGCCCTCGCCCGGACAGATCGCGCGCTCGATGCGGTCGACGTCCTCGCGGCTCATGAGCCCACGGGCGCACGCACCGACGGCCTCGAACGCGTCGATGATCGTGACGTCCTTCTCGGTGCCGTCCTCGAGCTTGACCCAGCCCGGCGCGATCGACCCGGCGTACAGGAACACGCTCGCCAGGTCGAGGCGGGCCGCGGCCATGAGCATGCCCGGCAGGGACTTGTCGCAGCCGGCCAGCAGCACCGACCCGTCGAGCCGCTCGGCCTGCATGACGGTCTCCACCGAGTCGGCGATGATGTCGCGGCTGACCAGCGAGAAGTGCATGCCCTCGTGGCCCATCGAGATGCCGTCGGAGACCGAGATGGTGCCGAACTCGAGCGGGTAGCCGCCCGCCGCGTGCACGCCCGCCTTGGCCGCCTGGGCCAGTCGCTGCAGCGAGAGGTTGCAGGGCGTGATCTCGTTCCAGGAGCTGGCGACGCCGATCTGGGGCTTCGCGAAGTCGTCGTCACCGAGGCCCACCGCGCGGAGCATGCCGCGAGAGGCGGTCGCCTCCAGACCGTCGGTGACGGTGCGCGAGCGGGGCTTGATGTCGACGGAAGGTGCAGCAGAGGTGGGGGCGTTGTCCGACGTCACGGTCATGCTCGCGAGTGTATGACCGTGCCCCGGCGGCGCCACGGGAGGGTCACCCTGCGGACGACAGCCCCGCGCGTGTTCAGGCCGACGACCGGCCCTGCCAGGTGCACACGCACACCTCGTTGCCCTCGGCGTCGGCCAGGACCGTGAACGCCGGGGCCTGGTCGTCGCTGACCACGTGGCCTCCCGCGGCGACCGCTGCGGCGATGCGTCCCGCGGCCTGGTCGTGCGGCACGGTGATGTCGAAGTGGATGCGGTTGCGCTGCGGCCGCGGTTGGTCCATCTGCTGGAACCAGATGGCGGGACCGATCCCGGCCGGGTCGGTCACCTCGTCGTCGCCGCTCACCTCGTAGCCCATCACGGCCGCCCAGAACGGCTGGACAGCGGGGATGTCCAGGGCGTCGATGGCGAGCTCGAGGGTCTCGCTGCGCGGCACGTCTCCCGTCAGGCCCAGCTCGTCGGCGATCGCCGTCACGGTGGCCGCGAGGTCCACGTCGCGCTGCGTGAGGCCGCCGGCGTCGTGGCTGGTCGTGGTGACCGTGACCTGCCCCCAGCGCAGGACCACGTCGGGGTGGTGGTTCGCCTCGTCGGCGGCGGCCGCGATGCGGGCGACGAACGCGGCCGCGGTGGCGAAGTCGGGAGCCCTGAACGTGGCGCGGAGGGTGCGCAGGAGCACGCGCCAGTGCCGGGGTTCGACGGCGTCGGTGACGGCGGAGTGTTGCAGGACGGTGGTGTCAGCCATGCCGACCACCCTGCCACCGGACACCCACACGCGCCGGGCTCACGCCGAGACCTCGGCCTCCGACTCCTCGCCGGCCCGGATGTGCCGCGTGACCCACGGTGCGAGCGCGAACATGCCGCCGGCGAAGGCGAGCGCGATGAGCCCGATCGTGCCGAAGTACGCGGCGGGGCTCACGTCGGGCGTGCCCTGGATGACCTGCGCAGCGATCGCGTTGCCCGCCGAGGGGGCCAGGAACCACAGGGCCATGGCCTGGCCACGGAACGCCCGCGGCGCCAGCAGCGTCGTCGCCGCCAGGCCCACGGGCGACAGGCACAGCTCACCGATCGTCTGGATGACGTAGACGATGACCAGCACCCACGACGAGGTCTTCCCGCCGTCCGCGAGCCACGAGGCACCGGCCAGGAACACGAAGCTCAGGGCGGCGAAGGTCAGGCCCAGGCCGAACTTCACGGCGGTCGGCGGGCGGTCGTCGAGCTTGATCCAGAGCCACGCGAACACGGGCGCGAGCAGGATGATCGCGGCGGGGTTGATCGACTGGAAGAACACGGGCGAGATGGTCACGCCGAAGATCACCAGGTCGGTGTTGTCCTTGGCGTACGACGCCAGCGTGCTCGCCGCCTGCTCGAAGATCATCCAGAAGATCATCGCCGCGACGAACAGCGGGATGTAGGCGCGCAGGCGGCTGCGCTCGTGCGAGCTCACCTTGGGCGAGCGGAACATGACGACGAAGGTCGCGACGGGCGCCGCGAACGCGAGGTAGGAGACCGCGTCGATGAACGCCGCCAGCCCGAACCCACCCTCGGCCAGCGTCCCCGCGACGACGGCGAGCGCGACGCCCACCAGCACGAACGCGAACAGCCGCACGACGGCCGGGCGGTCCTGCGGCGTGAGCGGGTTGGGCGGGACGTCCCCGGCACCGCCCAGGTACTTGCGCCCGGCCACGAAGAACACCAGCGCGATCGCCATGCCGACCGCGGCGACCGCGAAGCCCGCGTGGTACCCGCCGGCGGTGGTCGCCGCGCCGACGAGGAACGGCGCGGCCAGCGAGCCGATGTTGATGCCCATGTAGAAGATCGAGAAGCCGGAGTCGCGACGGGGGTCGTCGCGGTCGTAGAGCTCCCCCACCATGCTCGACACGTTGGGCTTGAGCAGGCCGGTGCCCAGCGCGACCAGGACGATGCCGATGTACGAGAACAGGGCCTGCGGCACCGTGAGGAAGACGTGCCCGGCGGCGATGATGATGCCGCCGTAGAGCACCGAGCGTCGGGCGCCGATGACCCGGTCGGCCAACCAGCCGCCGAGGACCGAGAGCAGGTAGACCGAGGAGCCGTAGATCGCGACGAGCGCCTCGCCCGACGTCTTCTCGATCCCGAGGCCGCCCTTGGCGACCGTGTCGGTCAGGTAGTACAGCAGGATGGCGCGCATCCCGTAGTAGCTGAACCGCTCCCACAGCTCGGTGCCGAACAGGGTGAACAGGCCGAGCGGCTGACCGAAGAACGCCCGGTCGCGTGGCAGCGTGTCGGCCTTGCGCGACGTCGGCGTCACGCCTCCGGAGCCCCCCGCCTGCGCGCCGCTCACCCGCCCATCGTGGCCTCGCCCCGGCCGTTGCACCACCGCGGGCGGCTCGGCGCTCCCCCGGCTACGGTCGCCGGGTGCCCACGATCCACTGGTTCCGCCGCGACCTGCGCCTGGCGGACAACCCCGCGCTGGTCGCCGCGGCGGAGCACGCGGACGAGGTCCTCCCGCTCTTCGTCGTCGACCCAGCGCTGTGGCGCTCGTCCGGCGCACCCCGCCTCGCGTACCTCGCGCGCAGCCTGCGGGCGCTGGACGAGTCGCTCGGCGGGCGGCTCGTCGTGCGCCGCGGGACCCCGGCCGAGGTGCTGCCCGCGCTGGTCCGCGAGGTGGGCGCGCCGGCCGTGCACGTCACCGCCGCGACMGAGCCGTACGGCCGGCGCCGCGACGACGCCGTCGAGCACGCGCTCGACGTGCCGCTGGTCCGCACGGGCTCGCCGTACGCCGTCGGACCCGGGCTCCTGAGCACGCAGGCGGGGACGCCGTTCCAGGTGTTCACCCCGTTCCGCGGTGCCTGGCTCGATCACGGCTGGTCGGCGCCGGCACCCCGACCGCGCGTCGCCCGGTGGGCCCACGTCCCGTCCGACGGCCTGCCCGACTCGCCGCCGACCGAGGTCCGGCTGCCCGCCGCCGGGGAACGCGCGGCGCGCGCCCGGTGGACGGCCTACGTGCAGGACGAGCTGTCCGAGTACCCGGCCGTGCGCGACCGGCCCGACCTCGACGCCACGTCGATGCTGTCGATCCCGCTCAAGTTCGGCGAGCTGCACCCGCGGACCCTGCTGGCCGACCTCGCGCAGGCACCGTTCGACGTGGCGACGTTCCGCTCGGAGCTGGCCTGGCGCGAGTTCCACGCGGACGTCCTGTGGCACCACCCCGGCGCGGCGCACCGGTCGCTGCGGGCCGTGGTGCCGGAGGACTCGTGGGACGACGGCGATGCCGCGTTCACGGCGTGGGCGGCGGGGCGCACCGGCTACCCGTTCGTCGACGCCGGCATGCGGCAGCTGCGCGCGCTGGGCTGGATGCACAACCGGGTGCGCATGGTGGTCGCGTCCTTCCTGGTCAAGGACCTGCACGTGCGCTGGCAGCGCGGCGCGGCGCACTTCCTGGAGTGGCTGGTGGACGGGGACGTCCCGCAGAACCAGCTCAACTGGCAGTGGGTGGCCGGCACGGGCCGCGACGCCGCGCCGTACTTCCGGGTCTTCAACCCGGTCACGCAGGGCGAGAAGTTCGACCCCGACGGCGCGTACGTCCGCGAGTGGGTGCCCGAGCTGCGTGGCATCCCCGGGCGCGCCGTGCACCGGCCGTGGCGGCTCGGGCTCGAGGCTCCCGAGGACTACCCGGCGCCGATCGTGGACCACGCGGCGGAACGCAAGGTCGCCCTCGACGACTTCCACCGCGGGCGCGGCTGACCGCCGGCGGTGGCCCCGGTGCCAGCACCAGGGCCACCTGACCTCAGGCGGAGACCAGCTCCGGGATCACGTCCTCCGACGCCTCCTCCAGGGCCGCCGACGTCGCGGCACCGGTGTTCTTGAAGTGGCCGACCGTCGCGAGCACCAGGCCGAGCAGCGCCCAGGACACCAGCGCGACCCAGAGCTGCGCGGTGCCGGCCTCCGGGAAGTACGACTCGTCGCGCAGCAGCGCGGCGGCGGCGCCTGGCGGCATCCACTGGCCGATCGCGCCCCACGGCGCCGGCAGCATCTGCCACGGCTGGGCAGCGGAGGCGATGGGGTTGGCCAGCAGCAGGAACAGCACCGGCCCGATCGCGATCCCGGCCCGGCCGACCACCGACACGAAGCCGACGATCACGCCGGCGATCGCGAGGATGGCCAGCCCGACGATGCCCGCGTTGACCAGGTAGGAGCCCTGCAGCGCCCCGACCCAGCCCTGCAGGACGCCCGCGACCGCGAGGCCGCCCAGGGCCGAGTACGCCGCGACCGCGKTGACCCGGCGCCAGACGCCGACCACGAGGAGCGAGATCGCGACGCCGCCGATCATCCCGCCGATGACCAGGGGGAACGTGATCGCGCCGAGGATCGCGCCGCGGGGGTCGCCGGCGGACAGCGGGACGACGTCGGTGACGGGGACGGGCGCGCCGGTCTGCTCCTGCAGCACCGGCGCGAGCTGCGCCAGCTGCTGGGCGACCAGCGGGCTGGCGCCCGAGGCGGTGAGGATCTCGGGCTGCGCGCCCAGCACGACCGCGCCGTACACGTCGCGGCTCTCGATGAGCGTCACGGCGGCGGCGCGGTCCTGCGCGGCGACCACGTCGAAGGCGCCCGGGGCGCGGGCATCGAGCGCCTGCGCGACCGGCGTGACGGCGGCCGCGGGTCCCGCGACGGCGACGGGCAGGTCCCGCGGCTCGGAGGTGATGGCCGGCCAGAGGAAGGCGAGGGCCAGGAGGGTCAGGACGGCGGCCAGACCGGCACCGAGGCCGAGGAGGCGACGCCACGGGGTGTGCGGCTGCGTGTGCATGACAGATCCTCTCGAGTTAAAGCGAACGTTCGTTCTTCTAGAGGAATCCTCGACCCGGCGCGCCGGAGTTGTCAAGAACGATCATTCGTTTTTATAGTGCGGTGTGCCCAAGGTCACCGAGGAGTACCGCGTCGCCCGCCGTGACGAGATCGCCGACGCCGCCCTGCGCGCCTTCCGGCGCAAGGGGTTCCAGGCCACGTCGATGGCCGAGATCATCGCGGAGTCGGGGCTCTCGGCCGGTGCGATCTACGGCCACTACCCCAGCAAGAGCGCGATCGTCGTCGACGTGGCCTCCCGGGTCATTGGCGTGCGCGTCCGCGACATCGAGC
>NZ_JBFULZ010000095.1:0-15182 GCF_054049635.1 Cellulomonas sp. P5_C6
GGGGTGGACGCAGCGGCCGGCCGGGGGGCCGAGGCTGCGGGTCGAGCGGCTGCGGCCGGACGCGCTGCCGAGGCCGGACGCGGCGTCGTCGCACGGGGTGCGGCGGCGGGCGTCGGTCGCGGAGCGGCCGGGCGCGAGGTGGCCGGACGGGGTGCGGCGGCGGGCCGGGGTGCGACCGGCGCGGGCGCCGATGTCTCGACAGCTGCCGGCGTCTCGACCGCGGCCGGAGCCTCAGCCGGTGCCGGCGTCTCCACCGCAGCAGGCGTCTCCACGGCAGCAGGCGTCTCGACCACGGCGGGCGTCTCGACGACGACCGGGGTCTCGACGGCGGCGGGCGCCTCGACGACGGGCTCGGCCGGGGCCGGGTTCGTCGCCGCAGCCGCGGCAGCGGCAGCAGCCGCGGCGTTCTGCTCGCGAGCCGCAGCAGCCTGCGCCRCACGGCGCTGCTCCTGCTTCTGGTCGGCCTTCTTCTTGTTCGGGCCGAGCACCATGATCATGTTGCGCCCGTCCTGCTTGGGCATGCTCTCGATGAAGCCGAGCTCCGACACGTCGTCGGCCAGCCGCTGGAGCAGGCGCACGCCCATCTCGGGGCGCGACTGCTCGCGGCCGCGGAACATGATCATGACCTTGACCTTGTCGCCGGCCGTGAGGAACCGCTCGACGTGGCCCTTCTTGGTGCCGTAGTCGTGCGGGTCGATCTTCAGCCGGAAACGGATCTCCTTGAGGACCGTGTTCGTCTGGTTCCGCCGGGCCTCGCGGGCCTTCATGTCTGCTTCGTACTTGAACTTGCCGTAGTCCATGATCTTGCAGACGGGCGGACGAGCGTCAGGGGCCACCTCGACGAGGTCGAGGTCAGCGTCCTGGGCCAGGCGCAGTGCGTCCTCCACGCGGACGATGCCGACCTGCTCGCCGTTGGGGCCGACCAGGCGGACCTCGGCGACGCGGATCCGATCGTTGATGCGGGGCTCGCTGATGTGGTGCTCCTCAGGTTCGTCGTGGGCGACCGTCAGGAACGAGGAAGGCCCCCGTCCTGAGCACAGGAGGAGGCCTCGAGGTCCGCTACGTGCCCACGGCCGCGGCCGTGCTCACGCCACCGGGAACGGATTGCGCCGTCCGGTGCGGACTGTGACCCGGTCTCTGTCGTCGATGCTGCATCAGAAGCACCGAACAGTCGAGGCCCAGGTGGGAGAGGCTCCACTTGTGCGCCGGAGCCGCATYCACCCGTGAGAGCAGGCACAGCCCAGGTCAGTCGACCGCCCAGACTACCAGAGAAGCCGGGTCCGCCCGAACCGGCGCAAGAGCACCCACGGCCCGATGAGAGGATCGGGCCATGAGCGAGAGCCCCGACCCCACCGCCGCAGCCACCCGCGACATCGCGGACGTCGCCGCCGTCGAGGTCATCACCACCGCGGCCGTCCACCTCATGAGCGCCGCCGCCGTGAAGTGCGGCCTGGCCGAGGACGGACCGACCGGCGCCGGCGCCGACTTCCTGGACCTGGACGAGGCCCGCAAGCTCATCACCGCGCTCGCCGCGCTGGTCACGGCCTCGGCGCCCGACATCGGCAACCAGCACGCACGCTCGCTGCGGGACGGTCTGCGCTCGCTGCAGCTGGCGTTCCGCGAGGCCTCCCCGTTCCCCGACGCCCCCGGCGAGGGACCCGGCGAGAAGTTCACCGGCTCGGTCGTCTGACCCGCTCGCGTCGGGTGGAGCCGGCGCCGCGGTGGCGGACCAGCCGGACGCGGGTGCGGGTGGTGGCGGGCACGTGCCGCGGCGGGGCCTGGTCGGGAGCCTCGGGAGCCTCCGGCGCCCCGGGCTCACCCCGGCGGCGGACCATCGCGAGCGCAACCAGCCCGCTGACCGCGATGCCGCCGCCCACCACCGCGGCGGTGAGGAACCCCGCGCCCGGCGTCGCTCGGTCGATCACCGCGCCGCACAGGGGAGCGCCCAGCGCGTTGCCGACCGTCCCCATGGTGCCGCTCCAGCCCATGACCTCGCCCCGGCGGTGCTCGGGGACCAGGCGGACGAGGGTCGCGTTGATCGACGACAGCGCCGGCGCGCACGGCAGGCCCGCGACGACGACGGCGACCGCCAGCCAGACCTGCCCGGTCGCGAACGCCGCGGGCACGGTGGCGAGCGCGAGGATCGCGACCAGCACCAGAGGTGACGGGTTGCGGTGSSTGGCCCCGTGGACCAGGCCGCCGACGACCGAGCCGCCGGCCCACAGCGCGATCATCCAGCCGACGTCCGCGGAGCGGCCGGCGTCGTTGAGGGTGGCGACGAGCGACACGTCCGTGCCGACCAGGACGAACGCGGCGGCCAGACCCGCGAGCAGCACGACGACCAGCCCCGGGGTCAGCAGCCGGCCCTTCGGCAGGTCGACGACGGGCCCGGCCGAGAGCGCGCTGCGGGTGGGCGGGTTCGCCCACATGAGGAGCACCCCGGCGCCGACGGTCAGCGCGCCGACCACGGTCAGCGCCACCGACGTCGAGGCCTGGGTGGCCAGCAGCACGCCGACCACCGGGGAGAGCATGAACGTCAGCTCGACAGCAACGGAGTCGAGCGAGAAGGCGGCGCGCTGGTGCTGGAGGGGCACCAGCACCGACAGCGACTGCCGGCTGACCGAGAAGACCGGCACCAGGAACAGCCCCGCGACGAACACCGCCCCGATGAGGGTCTCGTAGGTGAGGTGCGGGGCCGCCAGCCACACCGCCGACTCGACGACGACCGACGGCGCGATCGCCCGGCGCAGCCCGAGCTTGTCCACCAGGCGTCCGCGCCACGGCGCGCCGAGCGCCATGCCGACGGTCGCGGCGCCGACGACCACGCCCGCCTGGGCGTAGCCGCGGTCCAGCGTCGAGACGACGTGCAGCGTGAGGACCACGCCGACCATGGCCGCGGGGATCCGGGCGACGAAGGAGACGACGAAGAGACGTGCGACGCCGGGCAGGCGCAGCACAGCTCCGTAGGTCGTCGAGGGCATCAGATGATTGTCGCCGCTGCGCCCGTGTGCTCCCGCCGGGCCGGTGCCGCGATCCCACCCGCGGGAGCGGCCCGACGGCACAGGAGGGCCTCTTATCCTGGGGCGATGCAGTCCGAGGAGCCCGTCCCGCCGACCCGGCCCGTGAGCGAGATCACCCCGTCGGGCGTCGAGGTGGGCTCGTGGCTGCCGACCGCCACGGAGGTGCCGGCGCCGCAGGCAGCGCCGCGTCGACGTCGCCCGGGCATCGCCACCACGGTCCTCGCGGTCCTGCTCGTCGCCACCCTGGTCGTCGGCGGGCTGCTCCTCTCGCACATGCTCACCACGAACCAGGCGTGGCAGTCCTCGACTCAGGACTGGGAGACGCTCGCCCGGTCCACCGGGACCGACCTGGCCGCGTCGCAGGCGGACCTCGAGGCGAACCAGGCGGAGCTCGACGCCACGCGCGCGCAGCTGGCGACCGCGCAGCAGCGGATCACGGAGCTGGCCGACGAGAAGGCGCAGCTCGGGGACACCAGCGCGTCGCAGCAGCAGCTCGCCGACTACCAGTCGCGGGTGTCGCAGGCCGCCGGGCAGGTGGCCACCTCGCTGGCCGCCTGCGTCGACGGCCAGCAGCGGCTCATCGGCTACCTGCAGAACTCCAGCCAGTACGACCAGGCCGACCTCGACCGGTTCACCACCGACGTGCAGACCGTGTGCGCGAAGGCGACGGACGCCAACGCGGCCCTGCAGCGCGAGCTCCGACGATGACGCGTCGCTCGCGGGCCGGCGCCGTGCTGGTCGGCGCGGTACTCGCGTTGAGCGCCGGGTGCAGCATGCTGCCCGCGATGCCGGCCCCGGTGCCCACCAGCGTCGTGCCCACGGACCTGCCCCGCCCGTCACCGACATCCAGCGGCAACCTCTCCCCCGACGGCTTCGACGCCGCGCAGCGGATGGCCGTCCGCATCCGCAACATCGGCTGCGGCACCCTGTCGACGGGCTCGGGCTTCGCCCTGGACGACCACACGCTGGTCACCAACCGGCACGTGGTCAAGGACGCGTCGACGCTGCAGATCTCGACGTACGACGGCCGGGACCTCGCCGCGTCGGCGGCCAGCACCGCCAACCTGGCGGACCTCGCGATCGTGCACACGCAGGACGCGCTGCCGGCAGCTCCCGAGCTGGCGACCGCCGACCCGGCGATCGGCGACGCCGTCACGGTCGTCGGCTACCCCCTCGGGAAGGCGCTCACGGTGACGACCGGCCACGTCATCTCCAGCGAGACCGATCCGTTGAACGAGAACCTCGGCGCGGTGCTGGTGACGGACGCGCCCGTCGAGCACGGCAGCTCCGGCTCCGCGGTGCTCGACGGGGACGGCCGCGTGGTCGGGGTCGTGTACGCCAAGGACGCGAACGGGCACAGCTTTGTGGTGCCCGTGAGCACTTTGCGGTCCATGCTGGACGACGGGGCATCGTTCACCCCGTCCGCACCCTGCACCGGCTGAACCTCACGGAGGATCCCATGGCCGTCCCGCGCTTCGACCCCGCCGACGTCACCAAGGCCGCGAACGAGACCTTCACCGTCCGCAGGGTGTTCGGTGAGGCGTACGAGCGTGACGGCACGCTCGTCATCCCGGTCGCCAAGGTCTGGGGCGGGACCGGTTCCGGCTCCGGCGCGGGCGAGGTCGGTGTGCCGGCCGGTGCCGAGGGCGACGACGTCCCGGCCGGCGCGCAGGTGGGTCACGGCGGTGGCGGCGGGTACGGCGTGCACGTCAAGGCCGTCGGCGTGTTCGTCGTCGACGGGTCCGGGGCGCACTGGCGGCCGGCGCTCGACCTCAACCGCGTCATCCTCGGCGGTCAGCTGGTCGGGGCGGTCGCCCTCACGGCCTTCGCCCTCGCGTGGGCGGTCAAGCGTCGCTAGCGGGCCGCGCGCGGGCGCAGCTCGAGCGAGTCGACCCGGGTGGCCACCAGCTCGACCCCGGCCACCGCGGCGTTGACCTGCGCGAGCACCGCGTCGAGACCCCCGCGGTCCAGGCCGGCGACGAGATCGACGACGACGGCGACCTCGGCCCGCGACCCGGGCACGGCATCGACGGCGACCACGCCGGGCACCGGCGCCACCGCCGCGGCGATCGCCGCTCGCAGGTCGGCGTCGACTCCGTCGGGGGTGACCGCGGGGTGCCACGTCTCCTGCTGCGCGAGCGCCCACACAGCGGGGCGCGGGACCAGCACCGTGGTCGGACCACCGGGGTCGACCACCAGCACCTCCCAGCCTTCCGTCACGGCGGACAGGGCAGCGCGGGCGACGTCCGACGGGACGGGCCGGGCGTCCGACCGCCACGCGGTCATCGTCGCGACGGACGTGAACACGGGCAGCGCCGTCCGGCCGTCGGGGGCCTGGAGGGCGACGATGCCCGCCGACGCCTCCTTGTCGACCGTGTGCTCGTGACCGCCGTGCACGACGACGTCCTCGACCTCGAGCTCGGCCAGCACCGGCACGAGCACGCGCGTGCCCGCGAGCGCCTCGACGACGCCCGCGACGGTGCCGGTCCCCGCCTCGAGCGCGGCGAGGGCCGCGGCGACCGCGGGATCCGCCGTGCCGTCGTCGCCGGCGAACGGGGACGACGGCGGGAGCTCGCGTCCGGTCACGGGCGCCCGGCGACGTCCAGCGCCTCGGGGAGCGTGAACGCGCCCGCGTAGAGCGCCTTGCCCACGATCGAGCCCTCGACGCCGAGCGGCACGAGGGTCCGCAGGACGCGCAGGTCCTCGAGGCTCGACACGCCGCCCGACGCGATCACGGGGGCGTCGGTGCGGGCGCACATCTCGCGCAGCAGGTCCACGTTGGGGCCGTTGAGCATGCCGTCCTTGTTCACGTCGGTGACCACGTAGCGGGCGCAGCCGGCGTCCTCGAGCCGGGCGAGCACCTCCCAGAGGTCGCCGCCGTCCTGGGTCCAACCCCGGGCGGCGAGCGTGGTGCCGCGCACGTCCAGACCGACCGCGATCTGGTCGCCGTACGAGCCGATCACGCGGGCGGTCCACTCCGGGTTCTCCAGGGCCGCCGTGCCCAGGTTGATCCGCGTGGCCCCCGTGCCGAGCGCCCGCTCGACCGACGCGTCGTCGCGGATGCCGCCGGACAGCTCGACCTTGACCCCCTTGGCGACCAGCTCCGCGGTCACCTCGGCCAGCAGCACCGCGTTCGAGCCGCGCCCGAAGGCGGCATCGAGGTCGACCAGGTGGATCCACTCCGCGCCACCGGCGTACCAGTCGAGCGCGGCCGACAGCGGGTCGCCGTAGCCGGTCTCGGTGCCCGCGGCGCCCTGGGTCAGGCGGACGGCCTGACCGTCGGCGACGTCGACGGCGGGCAGCAGCTCGAGGCGATCAGTCATGCGTGGGCTCCGTGGGTGGTGGGGAGGGAGTCGACCCAGCGCGCGAGCACCCGGGCGCCGGCGTCGCCGGAGTGCTCGGGGTGCAGCTGGAGGGCGGTGAGGGGGCCGTTCTCGACGGCGGCGACGAACCGGTCCGGGCCGGCCGACCAGACGACCACGGGGACGACCAGACGCGTGTCCGCGGGCCAGTCGTCGAGCAGGGGAAAGGTGCGGGCGGCGTGGGCGTGCGCGAAGTGGAACTCGGCGTCGTCGAGGTCGACGAACAGCCGTGACCGGGCGGGCACCTCGACCTGGGCTCGGCCGGCGGCGGCCACGGGCTCGACCGACCCCGGCCACTCCCCCAGCCCCTCGGCACCCGGTCCCGCCGCGAACATCACGTGCATCCCGACGCCGATGGCGAGCACCGGGCGTCCGCCCGCGAGCCGTCGGTCGACGACCTGGTCCGCGCCGACGGCCAGCAGACCGGCGACGACGTCGGCGAACGGCCCGCTGCCCGCGATCACCACGCCGTCCGCGGCGAGCGCGGCGCGCTTGTCTGCCGTGACCTCGACCTGGGCACCCGCGCCGGCCAGCGCCTCGAGCAGCGGTGCGTGGTCGTCGGGACCGTGGTCGAGCACGACGACGAGGGGCTGGGCGGGCACCGGACCACGGTACCCGCGGCCGTCCCACGGCCCGGACCGGCGCCGATCCGCGAGACGCCGCCGTTCGCCCGGCCGACGCCGACCCTCGCGGGGCGGCGCCGGCTCGGGGCCGTGGTCAGGAACCGGTGCAGGTCAGCGCGGGCGAGCCGGGCGCCGAGCCGTTGCCGACGAACCCGAAGGTCGTCGACGCGCCGGCCCCCAGCAGCCCGTTGTAGGGCGCGTTGGCCACGGTGACGTTCGCGCCGGACTGGGACGCGACGCCGTTCCAGAGGTTGTTGATCGTCTGCCCGCCCGGGAACGCCCACCGGACCGACCAGGCGCTCAGCATCGCGGAGCCCGTGTTCTTCACGGTGACCGCCGCCTGGAACCCGCCGCCCCACGACCCGGTGATGGCCGCGGTCGCCGTGCACCCCGACGGCCCGGTGGTCGGGCTGGGTGTCGGTGTCGGCGTCGGTGTCGGGGTGGCCGTGACGGTCGGCGTCGGGGTCGGGGTGGGCTGCGTGCCGTCCGTGGTGACCGAGAAGCTGGTCAGCGTCAGCCCGGTGCCCCCGATCCACGGCTCGAACCCGGCCTGGATGCTGGTGACGTACCAGCTGGTCGACCCGAGCCCGCGGGCGACGACGTCCTTCCAGAAGTCGTTCACCAGGAAGGTGGCCGACGACGTCGGCGTCTGCCGGACGTACGAGATGACGTTCCACCCGCTGCTGCCCGACCAGACGTCCCAGGTCGCGCCGGCGACGGTCGCGGTGCCGACCTTCGAGCCGATCGGCTGGATCGACCCGGCGTGGTTGAGCCAGACCATCAGCTCGGCGCCGTCGTTCTGCTGCGTGGTCGTCGTCGGGCGGCTCTTGTGGAACCAGATGTCGTAGGCCGCGTCGTACGTCCCGCTGCTCGGGTACGTCATGCTCACGCTGGTCGAGACCGCGGCGAACCTCGGGTCGGACGTCTGCAGGCCGTTGGGGCTCAGGATGTTCCCGCTGGTGGTGCAGCTGGAGTAGTGGCAGCCGTAGTAGACCGCCGGGTACGACTTGGGGGCACCGTTGGTGGCCGCGGTACCGTCCGCCTGCGTCACCGTGAAGCCGCCGCTCGAGACGTCGACGCACTGGGTGGCGCTGGTCCCCCAGCGGTTGTTCATGACGGTGTACCGGCCGCCCTGGACGGGGGCGCTGGCCCACTGGTCGCACAGCACGGGTGCCGCGGAGGCGACCTGCGCCGCGGCGACGCCGGTCGTGCCGAGCAACGAGCAGAGCAGCGCGACGAGCGCGACGGTACGACGACGACGGGACATGAGATCTCCTCGCGTGGGCGTCAGGAGCACGAGGCTCCGTTGAGCTTGACGCCGCTGGGCGCCGGGGTGGACGTGCCGTTGGCGGTGAACCCGACGCTCGCGGTCGCACCCGGGGCGAGCGTGGCGTTGTAGCTGGGCGCCGTGACCGTGATCGTCGTGCCGCTCTGGGCGAAGGTGCCGTTCCAGCCGCTGCCGATGGTGACGCCGGCGGGGATCGTGAACGAGACCACCCACGGGCTGACCGCCGCGGTGCCGGTGTTCTTCGCCGTGATCGCCGCCTGGTAGCCGGTGGGCCACGAGTTCGAGATCGTCACGGTCGCGGTGCWGGCGCCCGCCGGGGGCGTCGTCGGAGTCGGAGTGAGGGTGGGGGTCGGCGTGGGGGTCGAGGTCGGCGTGCCCGTGGGGGTGGCCGTCGGCGTCGTCCCCGGCTTGACCGGCGGCACCAGGGCCGGCTGCAGGATCGACTGCTTGGCGGTGTTCACGGTGACCCAGTCGTCCTGCACGATCCCGCCGGTGTCGCCCGAGTCCGGGTTCCACGACCAGTAGGTGAAGGACATCCCGTTGGTGCGCATGTAGCTGACGAGCGTGGTCATCCACTGGACGTCCCGCGGGTCGCGCAGCGTGCTGCCGAACTCGCCCACCAGCACGGGCGCGATGTTCTGCGTGGAGAGGTAGCCCCAGTAGTAGTCCCAGACGGCCGGCAGGTTCGCGGGGAAGTCGGGGTGCTTGGTGGTGTCGAACCAGTCCTGGTGGTCGTACACGGAGATGCCGTAGTCGTGCGCGGAGTACACGAGCTTGTGGGCGACGTTCAGCCGCACCGGGTTCTTGCCCGCGCCCGACAGGTTGCCTCCCCACCAGCTGCACGCGTTCGGGTCGTCGGGGATCGAGTCCCACACGTTCGCGTTGCTGCCGTCCAGGCAGCTCACGCCCTCGACCAGCACCAGCCAGCTGGGGTTGGCCGCCTGCACGGCGTTGCCGATGCGCTCGGCGGCCAGCCGCCAGTCGCGCGCGGTGTCGCCGCAGCCCCAGCACGAGCCGGTGCCGTTCGGGTACGTGCCCTCGGCGTGGGGCTCGTTGAACAGGTCCGCGCCGACGACCGTCGTGTTGCCCGCGTAGCGCGTGGCCAGCAGCTGCCAGTCGGCGATCATGCTCGCCTCGGAGACCGTGGGCGTGTACCAGAGCGCCGTCTGGCCGGCGGAGGTCGGCCGGTGCCGGTCGAGGATCACGCGCATCCCGATCGACCCGGCGTAGTCGACCACCTTGTCCAGGATCTGCAGCGGCGAGAGGCCCACCAGGTCCGGGTTGGTGTTCGTGTTGACGCTGGTGGCGACCGCCCCGGGCTTCAACGCGTCCCCCGAGTAGGGCACCCGGACGGTGTTGTAGCCCAGCTGGGCCATGTGGTCGATCATCGAGCGCCACGTCACGTTCGCCCAGAGCCCGTGGAAGGTCTTGTTGTCCGTCTCCATCCCGAACCAGTTGATCCCGGTGAGGCGGACGGTCGCGCCGGTGGCGTCGACGATCTGGTTGCCCCTGGTGCTCAGGTAGCCGGTCCCGGTGCCGCTCGCCGCGGCGACCGCGCTGCTCTGCGTCGTCGCGACGACCGTGGTGACGGCCAGGGCGAGGACGGCGAGTGCGCCCAGCAGGCGGCCGAGCAGGCCGGCTCGTGTGCGTGTCATGAGTGCTCCACAGGAGTTGGAGGACTCCCCGCCCGCCGGTCACGGCGCGTCGCCTCGGCGTCGAGGCGAGCGGCAGGACGGGCGAGTCGTCCGGTGCCCGCCATGCAAGCACCGGCCGCGACGCTCCCGCGAGCGACGAAACGTTTCCGTTCTGTACCGCTACACGCGCGCTACTGGCGCTTGGTGATCGTCCGCATCGCCTGCCAGCGCGACATCCCGACGCTCGTGACGACGCCCTCGACGTCGGCCGCACGCACCGAGCCCAGCAACAGGTCCTCCAGGACTGCGGGCGCATCGGACAGGACGAGCCCGGCGGGGAGCTTGTCGCCCCGCTCGCCCGACGTCCAGCGCGACGCCGTGATCTGGCCCTCGCGCCGCTCGAGCAGGATCACCGGCAGCGTGCGCAGCAGCTTCGAGATCGCGCCGGCGCCGTCTGCCGCCGCCCGCGGGTCCCGCAGGACGGCGATCGCGCCGATGTCGGTCGGCACGACGTCGACCTCGACCTTCGCGATCGCGCACGCCGCGGCCAGGGGCGCGGGCGCTGCGACCTGCGTGATCACGAGCACGACCGACGGCTCCTCCGCCGGGGTGTCCAGGGAGGAGAGGTCGTCCGGGACGACGAAGTCGTCGGGCAGCTCGTCGCTCACAGCGCGCCCTTCGTCGACGGGATCCCGTCCACCCGCGGGTCGAGCGCGACGGCGAAGCGCAGCGCCCGGGCGAGCGCCTTGAACTGAGCCTCCACGATGTGGTGCGGGTCGCGGCCGGCCAGCACGCGCACGTGGATGCTGAACGCGGCGTGGTGCGCGATCGACTCGAGCACGTGACGGGTCAGCGACCCCGTGAAGTGGCCGCCGATGAGGTGGTACTCCTGGCCGGGAGGCTCGCCCGTGTGCACGAGGTACGGGCGGCCCGACACGTCCACGACGGCCTGGGCGAGCGCCTCGTCGAGGGGGACGGTGGCGTCGCCGAACCGCGAGATCCCGCGCTTGTCGCCCAGAGCCTCGCGCAGCGCCTCGCCGAKGGTGATCGCGACGTCCTCCACCGTGTGGTGGGCGTCGATGTGCGTGTCGCCGGTCGCCTTGACCGTGAGGTCGATCAGCGAGTGCTTGCCCAGCGCGGTGAGCATGTGGTCGTAGAACGGCACGGTGGTGGAGATGTCGGTACGCCCGGTGCCGTCGAGGTCGAGCTCGACCACGACGCTCGACTCGCTGGTCGCGCGCTCGATGCGAGCCGTACGGGCCTTCGGAGCACTCACAGTGCAGCCACCTCCACCAGGGCGTCCCGGAACGCCGCCATGTCCTGCGGGGTGCCGACCGACACCCGCAGCCACCCGTCGGGTCCGACCTCACGGATGAGGACCCCACGGTCGAGCAGACCCTGCCAGATCGCGTGCCGGTCGTCGAACAGGCCGAACAGCACGAAGTTCGCGTCGGACTCGGCGACGCGCAGCCCGCGCTCCCGCAGCCAGACCACGAGGGCGTCGCGCTCGTCGCGCAGCGAGCCCACCTGGGCCATCAGGGCCGGCGCGTGCGCGAGGGCCGCGCGGGCCACCGCCTGCGTCACCGCCGACAGGTGGTACGGCAGCCGGACCACGCGCAGGGCGTCGACCAGCGCGGGTGCGGCGGCGAGGTAGCCCACGCGGGCGCCCGCCAGGCCGAAGGCCTTCGACATGGTCCGGCTCACCGCGAGGTGCGGGTGGCCGGCGAGCAGCTCGAGGGCCGACGGGGTGCCGGTGCGGCGGAACTCGCCGTAGGCCTCGTCGACGACGACCACGCACCCGCCGGGCACCCCGGCCGCGGCATCGAGGACCGCGAGCACGGTCTCGGCGGGCAGGGCGGTGCCGGTCGGGTTGTTCGGGCTGGCCAGCAGCACGACCGACGGCGCGTGCTCGGCGATGGCGGCGCGGGCCACGTCGGGGTCGAGCCCGAAGTCCTCGTCGCGCCGACCGGCGACCCAGCCGGTGAACGTGTCCCGAGCGTACTCGGGGTACATCGAGTAGGTCGGCGCGAACGACAGCACCGTGCGACCCGGACCACCGAACGCCTGCAGGACGTGCAGCATGATCTCGTTCGACCCGTTGGCGGCCCAGACCTGCTCGGTGGCCAGCGTGACCCCGGACTCGACCCGCAGGTACTCCGCCAGGTCGGCGCGCAGGGCGTCGAAGTCGCGGTCGGGGTAGCGGTTCAGGCCTTCCGCCGCCCGGGCGACCGCCGCGGCGATGTCCTCGACCACGTCGGGCGCCGGCCCGTACGGGTTCTCGTTGACGTTGAGCAGGTGCGGGACGTCGAGCTGGGGAGCGCCGTAGGGCTCGAGGCCGACGAGGTCGGGGCGCAGCGGGAGGACGCCCCGGGAGAGTTCTGCAGTCACGTGCCGAGTCTAGGGAGCGTCGGCCGACGGCTGCMGCGCCGTCCAGTCCGCCAGACGGGCCAGCCCCTCGTCGAGGCTCACCGACGGCGTCCAGCCGAGGGCCTCGCGCGTGCGGCGCTGGTCGAACCAGTGGGCGGTCGAGAGCTGTTCCGCGACGAACCGGGTCAGCGGCGGCTCCCCMGGCAGGGGGAGCGCCCGCCAGGCGAGGTCCAGCACCGACCCTGCACCCCGGGCCACCGCCGCGGGGACGTGCCGCCGCGGCACCGGCACCCCGCAGGCCTCGCAGATGCCCACGAGCAGCTCCAGCACCGGCCGTGGCTCGCCGTTGGTGACGACGTACGGCTCCCCGTAGGCCGTCACGTCGGCGTGCAGCGCGGCGACCAGGGCGTCCACCGCGTTGTCGACGTACGTGGTGTCGATGAGGGCCGCGCCCTGGCCGAGGACCGGCACCCGACCCGCGCGCGCCCGGTCCACGAGCCGCCCGACCAGCTGGGTGTCCCCCGGTCCCCACACCACGTGCGGCCGGACCACGATCACCGCCAGGCCGTCCGGGTCGTGCGCCGCGAGCGCGCTGAGCTCCGCCGTGGCCTTGGTCCGGGCATAGCTGCCGCGCGCGTGGTCGGGGTCGGCCGGGCCCGCACCGGCGCCGGCCAGCGAGCGGCCCAGGTGGGCCACGGACGGCGACGACACGTGCACGAACCGACGGACCCCGGCTCGCGCCGACTCCTGGAGCAGGTGCCGCGTCCCGCCGACGTTGACGGCCTCGAACTCGGCCGGCGGCCCCAGGATCGACACCTTCGCGGCCAGGTGCACGACCGCGTCCCGGTCGACCAGCGCATCACGCACGACGGCGGGGTCCGTCACGGAGCCGGCGACGTCCTGCGCACCGGCGACCCCCGACGGTCTGCGCTGGAGCGTGCGGACGTCGTGCCCGTCCGCGACCAGCCGCTCGGCGACGGCCCGCCCGAGCATGCCGCTCGCGCCCGTGACCAGCACCCGCGTCACAGCCGTGCCCGCTCCCCCGACAGCACCCGCTGCGCCCAGGCGGCGACGCGGGTCCGGTCCACCTTGGAGTTGTGCCGGACGTCGGTGGGCAGCCGGTCGGTGACCAGCACCGCGGCCACGTCGACCCCGGTCAGCGCGTCGCGCACCGCCGCGGCGAGCGCGGGGTCGGCGACGACCCCGGTCCGGTCCTCGACCTGCGCGACGACCACGACCTGCTGCGCACCCCGCGGCCCGACCCCGACCGCGGCCGCCGCGGCCACGCCGGGCACCCGCTGGGCGCGCTGCTCCAGGCCCACGGGCGTCCGGACTCCCGCGGCGGTGACCAGCACGTGCACCAGCCGCCCCTCGATCCACAGCCGTCCGTCGTCGTCGAGGTGTCCGACATCGCCGGTGCGGTGCCACCCGGCGTCCCGCCCGGACGCCTGCTCGGTGAGCCAGAGCCCGTCGTACCGGGCCTTCGTGTGGGCCGCCGCGACCAGCACCTCGCCGGTGACCCCCGGCGCCCGGTCCGGCGTGCCCGAGGCCCGACCGTCGGCGTCGAGCGCGCTGATCGCGACGCGGACGCCGGGCACGGGACGACCGACGCAGACCCCCTCGCCCGAGGCCAGCGCGCGCAGCTCGGTCAGCGACACGTCGGCGACGACCAGGGCCTCGGTCATGCCGTACGGCGTGTGCGCCTCCGCGCCGGGCATGAGCGCGGAGGTCGCCTCCAGCAGGTCGGCCCCGACCGGGGCACCGGCGGACAGCACGAGCCGGACGCCCCCGAGCGCGGCCGGCGTCGAGCCGTCGGCCGTGCGCACCACCGAGCGCAGCGCGGCGGGCGAGGCGAACACGACGGACGCGTCGATCGCGCCGACCGCCTCCGCGAGCGCCTGCGCGGTCAGCGTGCCCGGAGCGGTGACATCCATGTCCGGGCTCGCGCTGGTGGCTCCGAGCGCGGGACCCAGGAGCACGAACGGGGCGAACGCCGCGACCAGCGGGCTCGTCGGCCCGATGCCGTACGTGCCCGCGACGACGTCGCGGATCGCCGCGAGCCGGCGGTGCGTGTACGCCACACCCTTGGCCGGCCCGGTGGAGCCCGAGGTGAACAGCACCGCGGCGTCCGCGTCGGCGTCCGGCCACGGCAGGTCCTCGGGGGACGTCCGCCCCAGCGCCGCGAGCTCGTCGAGGGAGGCGCTGACCCCGAGCGCCTGTCGCACGCCCGCGCGCAACGGTCCGGCGCTGACCAGCATGGGCGCCCAGCGCAGCCAGCGGGCCGCGACGAGCGCCCGCTCGATACCGATCACGACGCTCGGTTCGGCGGCCCGCACGGCCCGGGTCAGGCCGCGGACGCCGAGGCCGGCGTCCGCGACGACGACGACCGCGCCGAGGCGCAGGCACGCGTAGAGCACCGACGTGAGGTCGACCCCGGGCGGCACCAGCAGCGCGACGCGGTCGCCCGGCCGCACTCCGCTCGCCGCGAGGCCGCGGGCGAGCTCGTCGGTGCGTGCCGCGAGGGCCGCCCAGCTCACGCGACGGGACCGCGGTCCGGCCAGCTCGACCAGCGCGGTCCCGTGGTCGTCCGAGCGCTCCGCGAGGGCGGCCCCCAGCGCCCGGAACGGCCCGGCCGACTCGTCGGGCCGCGTCGGGACCTGCTGGGCGTCGAGCCAGCGCAGCACTCCCCCCGCCACATCCTCGTCCTCGACGACCAGGTGCCCGGCGCCCTCGAAGCGGTGCACGTCGGCGTGCGGCAGCCGTTCGCGCAGGTCACGCAGGTACCGCGCGGAGAAGACCGGGTCGCGCGGACCCCACAGCAGCAGGGCCGGCGCGTCGAGGTCGCGGATCCCGTCGGCGATCCGGTCCAGCTCGGCACGGCTCGGGTG
>NZ_JBFULZ010000096.1:0-15095 GCF_054049635.1 Cellulomonas sp. P5_C6
GAAGCCGACCGGCACGAGCCACGTGGGTGGCCCGGGCGACGGTCGGCGTGTGCCCTGGCCGAGCACGGGAGCCGACGCGCGCCCGGCGACTGACCTGCGCCCACGGGTACAGACCTCCCACAGGGGGCTCACAGGACTTTTGTCCCTAGTGTCCCGATTTGCGTAGGTGAATACCTAGAAGCCAGATCCGCACCGCGCGGCAACCAGCCGCGCGGCGATCCGAGACTGGCGAGGACGTCATGAGGTCATCAACGGGCACAGTGCAACGGGGCACCTTCGGGCCGGCAGGAAGGACGGTGGCGGCGCTCGTCGGCGCAGTCGTCGCCCTGATGATGTCAGGGCCGGTGGCCGCTGCGGCCGCCGGCCCGCTCGTCGCGACAGCGCCGACCAGCACGACGGACGAGACGAAGGTGCCGCACTACTTCGGGCCGTACCCCAACTGGGCGAACAGCCCCCAGGCGCTCGCGGATGCGGTGGTGACCCTCAGCAGCGGCGGCGGCGCCGGGGCCGAGGCATCGGCCACCGTCAACTCCAAGACCGGTGCCATCGACGCGATCACCGTCACCCAGCCCGGCAGCGGCTACACGGCGGCGCCCGACGTCTCGATCACCGCGGCGGGCGTCACACCGACCTCCACCGCCGCCGCCACGGCGGCGATCTCGCTGGGCGTGATCACGAGCATCGCCGTCGACGAGGCCGGGTTCGGGTTCACCGCCCCGGTCGTCACCCTGACCGGCGGCAACCCCACGCCGGGTCTCGAGGCCGCAGCAGTCGCGAGCGGCGGCGTCGACAACATCACCCTCACCGACCCCGGCAGCGGCTACACGATCCAGCCGATCGTGCAGTTCACCCTGCCCGACCTGCCCGGCGGCACGACCCCGACGGCGACGGCGACCATGGACGCGAACGGCGTGGTCACCGCGATCGACGTCATCGATGCCGGCTCCGGGTACACCACGGCGCCGACGGTCACGATCCTCGACGCCAACCAGGTCAACGCGACGGCGGCGGCTGCCGAGGCGACGATCGGGATCGGCCGGATCGACGTGACGACGGGCGGCGAGGGATACGACTCCGCGCCCGCGGTCGCGATCACCGACACGGTGGGAACCGCCGACAAGGGGGCGAGCGCCACGGCGACCGTCGCGGTCAAGGGCGCCGTCACGGGCATCACCGTCACGACCCCCGGCGCCGGCTACCTGACGCCCGGGCTGAAGAAGTTCGTCGACACGTTGCCCGGTCTGGGTCCGGAGGGTGCGAACGACCTCGGGCAGTACATCCCGGTCGCCGTCCCTGACACCACCACCTACCCCGGCACGGACTACTACGAGATCGCGGTGGTCCAGTACCGCATGAAGTTCCACCGTGACCTCCCGGCGACGCTCCTGCGGGGCTACGTGCAGCTCTCGACGAGCGTCGTGCCCGGCCACCAGGTCGCGCTGAGCAACGCCAACCTCGACCCGACCGTCGCCGACACGCCGATCACCGGGTTCACCGGCGTCGACAACCCGCACTACCTCGGCCCGACGATCGTCGCGACGAAGGACAAGCCCGTCCGGATCCTGTTCCGCAACCTGCTCCCGACGGGCGTCGCAGGAGACCTGTTCCTGCCCGTCGACACGTCGCTCATGGGGTCCGGGGCCGGACCCGACATGATGACGCTGGACGCGGACGGTGTGCCCGTGGACATGGYCGCCGACGAGGGCACCGTGACGGACGGCGTGCGCAACCCCATGTGCGGCGAGACCCCCAAGCCTCGGACGTGCTTCTCCGAGAACCGGGCGACCCTGCACCTGCACGGTGGCATCACGCCGTGGATCAGTGACGGCACCCCGCACCAGTGGGTGACGCCCGCCGGCGAGGACACGGCGTACCCGACGGGCGTCAGCGTGAGCAACGTCCCCGACATGCCCGACCCGGGTCCCGGCGCGCAGACGTTCTTCTACACGAACCAGCAGAGTGCGCGGCTGATGTTCTACCACGACCACTCCTGGGGCATCACACGCCTCAACGTGTACGCGGGGGAGGCCTCGGCCTACCTGATCACCGACCCCATGGAGCAGAGCCTGATCGCTCCCGGAGGCGCGCTCGACGGGTTGGGCATCGGGACGCCCCTCGTCGTCGAGGACAAGACCTTCGTGCCGAGCGCGGCGACGATGGCCCAGCAGGACCCGACGTGGGACTCCGCCCGGTGGGGCGGCACCGGAAGCCTCTGGGCCCCGCACGTCTACATGCCCGCGCAGAACCCCGGCTCCGCCTCGGGCATGAGCTCGTTCGGACGCTGGATGTACGGCCCGTGGTTCTGGCCGCCGGCGAAGGACGCCAAGTACCCGCCGATCGACAACCCGTACTACGACCCGACCTGCGACCCCGACGTGCAGCCGTTCTGCGAGCCGCCGCAGATCCCGTCCACGCCGAACGTCTCGGTGGGCATGGAGGCCTTCAACGACACGCCCACGGTCAACGGCACGGCCTACCCGACGACGACGGTCGACCCGAAGTCGTACCGCTACCGCGTCCTGAACGCGTCGAACGACCGCTTCTGGAACCTCTCCTGGTATGTCGCGGACCCGACGACGGGCACGCTCAGCGAGGTCGCCCTCAAGACCTCGGAGCTCGAGGCCGCACAGACCGACCCGGTGATCTTCCCGACGCCTGACCTGGCGAAGAGCCCGAAGGGGCCGAGCTGGGTCCAGATCGGCACCGAGGGTGGCTTCCTGCCCGCTCCGGTGGTCGTCCCGGCGCACGAGACCACCTGGATCACCGACCCGACGCGCTTCGACGTCGGGAACGTCGACCAGCACTCCCTGCTTCTCGCACCGGCCGAGCGGGCCGACGTCATCGTCGACTTCTCGCAGTACCGGGGCAAGACGCTCATCCTGTACAACGACGCGCCTGCGGCGTTCCCGGCACGTGTCCCCGGCTACGACTACTACACGGGCGGACCGGATCTCTCCCCGGCCGGTGCCCCGAGCACGCTGCCCGGGTACGGACCCAACACGCGCACCATCATGCAGGTGAAGGTGTCGACCGCCGCGCCGGCGCTCGCCTTCGACCGGCCGAACACCACGGCCGACCGCATGGGCGCGCTCGTGACCGCCTTCGCGCACCACGCCGACGGCTCCGGTGTCTTCGAGTCCGGCTCGGACCCGGTGATCGTCGGGCAGGACGCGTACGACTCCGCCTACGGGACCGACTTCGCGGCCACCGGCAACTGCAGCGGGCCGAACCCGGCCACGAAGTGCGACGGGTTCGCGCGCATCAACCAGCAGGGCGGCGACCCGTTCACGTTCGACACGCTCGCCGGCGCCAAGCTGTCGATCCCGCTGCAGGGCAAGGGGATCCACGACGAGATGAACTCGGCCAACTTCGACGAGTGGGGGCGGATGACGGCCAACATGGGCCTGGAGGCGCCGGGGGCGACCCCGCTGCTGCAGAACATCATCCTGTACCCGTTCGTCAACCCGGCGACGGAGCTGCTGGACACCACAGGTCTGCCCAGCAGCCTCGACGTCACACCGATCTCGTCGGCCGCGGACGGCACCCAGATCTGGAAGATCACGCACAACGGCGTGGACACCCATCCGCTGCACTTCCATCTCTACGACGTGCAGCTGATCAACAGGGTCACCTGGGACAACATCATCATCCCGCCCGATCCGAACGAGCTGGGATGGAAGGACACGGTCCGGGTCAGCCCGCTCGAGGACACGATCGTCGCCGTGCGGCCGATCGTCCCGACGCTCCCGTTCGGGGTGCCGGACAGCGTGCGGCCGCTCAACCCGATGATGCCCATCGGCGCCAAGGGGTCTCTCAACGGCCCCAACGGGACCGAGGCGGGCTTCAACAACACCGACGCCAACGGCAACCCCGTCGCGCCCATCGAGAACGTGCTCGCCGACTTCGGGTGGGAGTACGTGTGGCACTGCCACATCCTCAGCCATGAGGAGATGGACATGATGCGGCCGGTCTCGGTGCACGTGGCCAGGGCGTTGCCCGACGCGCCGGTGCTGACGTTCACCCGAGGCAGCGTGGACCTCGCGTGGACGGACGGGACACCGGTCGACTACGCGCAGCCCTCGACCTGGACCAACGCGGGAACCGCGGAGGTCGGCTTCCGGGTGGAGCGGGCCGAGGTCATCGGGGGCGTCGTGGGGGCCTACGGGGTGGTCGCGAACGCACCGGCCAACTCGACGACCTACTCCGACAACCCGCCCGACCCGACGGCGACCTACACCTACCGGGTCACCGCCTGGAACGCGGCCGGGGACTCGCCCTCCAACGAGGTCACGGTCGTGGGCCTGCCGAAGGCACCGACCGCCCTCGACGCCGTGGTCGAGTCGGCTCCGGCACTGCCGGCCGGCGCACAGGTGGCTGTCAGCTGGACCAACAACGCGCCCGACGCGACGAGCATCGTGCTCGAGCGGGCCGTGGGGGCCGGGTCGTTCAGCGTGCTGGCCACGCTCGCGCCCGACGCCACCGGCTACACGGACGTCGCTGTGGGCCCTGGTCCGTACAGCTACCGCGTCGCCGCGGTGAACGCGATCGGCACGTCCGCGTACGCGGGCCCGGTCACGGTGGACGTCCCCAAGCCGGGGTCCACGACGGTGGTGCTGAACGCGCCTGACCCGTCGTTCGTCGGCCAGGACGTCACGTTCACCGCCACGGTGAGCGGCCTGCTCGCCGCGGGCACGCCGACAGGAGACGTCGCGTTCACCGTGAACGGCACGAGCACCTCGGTGGCCCTGGACACCTCCGGCTCGGCGACGTTCACGACGAACGCCCTGCCCGCCGGGGTGTACCCGGTCACGGTCGACTACGCCGGTGACTCGGTGTTCCTCGCCAGCTCGGCGTCCACGACGCAGACCGTGGCCAGGACCGGCACGGCGACCGTCGTCGTCAGCAGCGCGAACCCGTCGACGGTCGGCGGCAACGTGGTCTTCACGACGACGGTCAGCCCGGCGACGGCGACCGGGACCGTGCAGCTCACGATCGACGGCGTGGCGGGCGCCCCGGTGGCGCTCGTCGGTGGGCAGGCAGCTGTCGCGACGACCGCACTCACGGTCGGCGCCCACACCGTCGTCGCCGCGTACAGCGGTGACGCGGCCTACCTGGCCAGCACGAGCCCGACGCTCACCCAGACCGTGGGCTCGGCCTTGCGGGCGACCAGCACCGTCGTGACCAGCAACCGCGCGCCGTCGACCTACGGGCAGGCCGTGACCTTCACGGCCACAGTCCGTCCGACGACGGGCACCGGCATCCCGGCCGGCACCGTGCAGTTCACCGTCGACGGGGTCAACGTCGGCGGACTGGTGACGCTGAGCGCCACCGGGCGGGCGTCCTATGCGACGTCCGCGCTGACCGGAGGCAGCCACACCGTCATCGCGACGTACGGCGGCTCGGCCGTCTTCGCCGGCAGCGGCAGCGCGACGCTGACCCAGATGGTCAACCAGGCGACGTCGTCGACGGCGGTCACGAGCAGCCGCACCCCGTCGGTGTTCGGGCAGACGGTCACCTTCACAGCTCGGGTGACTCCTGCTGCGGCGACCGGGAGCGTGCAGTTCGTCGTCGACGGAGCTCTGGTCGGCGGTCCGGTGGCGCTCGATGCGACCGGGCGTGCCCGGTTCGTCACCAGCGCCATGGCACCCGGGACGCACACGGTGTCGGCGGCCTACAGCGGGGACGTCAACGTCCGGTCCAGCGCGTCCGCGGCGCGGACGCAGACGGTGAACAAGGCGTCGAGCAGGTCGGTCGTCACCTCGAGCGGCACCCCCGCACCGCGGGGCTCGACGGTTCTCCTCACGGCGACCGTCACGGCCGTCGCGCCGGGGGTCGGCATCCCGACCGGGACGGTGCAGTTCCGCATCGACGGCGCCGCCGTCGGCGCACCGGTGGTGCTCAACGCGAGCGGCCAGGCCGCCTTCGCCACGAGAACGTTGACCCCGGGCAGGCACACCGTGTCCGTCGTCTACGGCGGGAGCGCCGGATTCAACGGCAGCACCAGCGGGAACCTCACGCAACGGATCGTGTAACCGTCGCGTGGCCCGGGACGGGGGAGCAGCTGCTCCTCCCGTCCCGGTGCGCCCGGCGGCGGACGGTGACGTCGCAGCGCGCGGTCGTTTGCCCGCACGCCGTCCGCCCGCCAGGCTGCGGGCATGCGCATCGGCCGGCGGGCACTCCTGACCGTGCTGCTCGTCGCGCTCGCCGGCTGCGCGGCGCCGTCCGAGACCCCGTCGGCGTCGCCCTCGGCCCCGGCGGTGGTGGCGTCGCCGGCGGCGGCGAGCCCGACCAGCACCTCGCCGGCGGACGGGTTCGACGTGGTCGCGGTCCTCGGCCAGTCCAACGCCCTCGGCTGGGGCAAGGGCGCCGACGAGCCGTCGGCGGACGTGCCCGACCCGCGGATCTGGCAGTGGCCCGGGTCGGGGCCGGACATGGACACGGTCGTGCCGGCCGTGGACCCGCTCGTCGGGCCGTTCACGGCGTCCGGCATCGGCCCGGCGATGTCGTTCGCCCGCGCGTACGTCGCGGGGCAGGACCGGGAGGTGCTGCTGGTGCAGGCGGCCGTCAACGGGACCGGGTTCACACCGCTGCAGGGGATGACGTGGGACCCCGACCTGCACGGGTCGGTGCGCAACCTCTACGACGAGGCCGTGACGCAGCTCCGCGGCGCGCTCGACCAGGCGCCGGGCAACCGGCTCGTCGCCGTGCTCTGGGTGCAGGGTGAGAGCGACGTCGCCGTGCTGACCCCGCAGGAGTACGCCCAGAAGCTCGACGGGTTGGTCGCGCGGCTGCGTGCGGACGTGGGGCCGGCGCCGCTCGTCATCGGGCAGATGGTCCCCGAGTGGATCGCCGGCAACAAGGCGCGCGCGGCGATCGACGCCGTGCACCGACAGACGCCGGACCGCGTGGGGGATGCCGTCTTCGTGCCGGGGCCGTCGGCGATGAACAACGGGCCGGACGACGACATCCACTACGACGCGATGGGGCAGCGCGAGCAGGGGCGCCGGATGTACGCCGCGTGGGTGGGGCTGACGGGCTAGCGGCGCGCGGCGCGACTCTCCCAGCGGCCGGCCAGGGCGTACAGCGCGGCGGCGGCGAGCGCGAAGCCGCCGAACCGGATCGCGGCGCCGGGCCACGAGGTCCACAGGGGCTCGCGCGAGGCCACGAGCACGACGAGCAGCACGAAGGCCGCAGCGGGCGCCGCCCACAGCGCGATCAGTCGCGGGTTCGTCATCGTCGACCGCCCAGGTCAAGTCCGGCGACGGTGCCGGCCCCACGCCGGCCTCGGTGCCGTCGTGCCGCCATCGTGCGGCAGGCCGCGGAGATGCACACCCCCGGTCTTGCCATGCGGACAAAACGGACGAAGCCGGGTCAGACCAGGCGCAGGGGGGTGTCGGCCACGCCGGCGACGCGCTCGACCTCGTCCCGGAGGTCCGCCCGGGTGGCGGGAGCCGGGTCGGCGAACCACGTCACGTCGATGTCGTCGCCGGTGCGCGACCACGTCCCGCTCACCACGCCGCCGACGATCACGACGTTCGCGCCGCGGCTGACGACGCCCCGCACGGAGGGCGGGACGACGTGCGGGTCGGCGGTGCCGGGACCGAGCACCCACTGGTCGTACCGGGGGAGCAGGCGCACGGTGGCCGTCGGTGACGACGAGCCGAGGTCCTCGAGGTCCTCGCGCAGGACCAGGGTGGGTGCGCCGTCGACGTCGATCGTCGCCAGGCGGTCGCCGAACCCGTCGACCCAGGCGCGGATCCGCTTGCGTCCGGCACCCAGGCCCTCGCCCAGCCAGTACTGGAGGCGGTCGGGCGTGGTCGGCCCGTACACGCGGACGTAGGCCTCGACCGCGTGCCGCCCGGCGTCGTCGAGCTCGAGCAGCCCGGTCCAGCGCGGGTTCGTGTCGAGGCGCTGGAAGGTCGCCTCGGTGCCGCGGGACGGTCCGAAGCAGAGGTCGCCCTGCCACGCGAGCGGCTTGAGCAGCGTCCACGCGCCGTCGGCGAACCGCTCCCGGAGGTGCCGGTACGCACCGTGCGCGGTCAGGGCGGCGCCCAGCTCGTCGTGGGTCAGCGGTCCGTCCGCCAGCGCCTCGCGGGCCGCCTCCCGGAAGGCCGGCCAGTCCGCGGGCGTCAGACCGTAGAAGTCCTGCCAGCTGGGCAGCTCCCACATCCGGCTGGCTGCCCGCAGCGCGAGGTACGCGCCGGCGTCCTGCGGCGTCATCACGTGGGTGGCGCCGCGGAAGGCGAACGTGGTGAGGAGCTCGCCGTCCGCCAGGGCCCGCGCGAGGTCGCCGGGTCGCGACCGTCGGCGCCGGCCGTTCACCGCGAGCTCGGCCGCGGCGTCGTGCTGCGCCGGGGTCGCCCCCAGCGTGCGCACGACGTCCACGGCCGAGCAGCTGCCCACCGGGTCGAGCAGCTGTCGGCGCATCCGCCAGGCGAGCGCCTGCGCCCAGGTGACGGTCACGGGTGGACGGTCAGCCGTTGTCGGCGCCCGGCAGCTTGTCGGTCGCCTCCTCGTACCCCGCGGCGCCGGGCAGAGCGCTCGGCGCGTAGACCAGGCGGACGACGCCCGTCGGGAAGACGTCGGAACGCAGCAGCGTGAGCGGGTAGATCGGTTCGCCCTCGTCGAAGAGCCGCTCGCCGCTGCGGGCGGCCACGGGGTGCACCAGGAGCCGCAGCTCGTCGAGCAGGCCGGCGGCCAGCAGCTGTCGGACCACCGAGATCGAGCCGGGGACGAGGATCTTGCCGACGCCCGGCTCGGCCTTGAGCGCGGCCACCGCGTCGACGAGGTCGCCCTGCAGCGCCTCGGCGTTGCGCCAGCCGAGGTCCTGGCTCCCGCGGGTCGCGACGAGCTTGCGCGTGTCGCCCAGCTGCGCCGCGAAGGTGGCGTCGACGCCCCCGGCCGCCTCCCGGTCAGGCCACGCGCCGGCAAAGCTGTCGTAGGTCACGCGCCCGATGAGCAGCACGTCCGTGTCCTCGTAGTCCTCGCCGACGGCAGCACCCATGTGCTCGTCGAAGTACGGAAAGTGCCACGCGGGGTCGATCTCGACGACTCCGTCGAGCGAGGTGAACAGGGTGGAGACGATCGTCGCCATCGGGGTCCTCCAGGGTCGGGCGCCGCGCCCCGCGCGCGGCCGCTCGACACGATCAGATCGCATCTCCGACGGGCGCGCGACCCTGGACGCTCGGCCGACGAGCACGGAAGCGGGCGCCGGGACCGGCCTCTCCGAGGCGATCTCGGGCGCCGGTGCGCACCTTGTGCCCGATATGTCCACCGCCCTACGGTGAATGACACCGCCGCCGGCAGTCCGACCGGGGCTGCAGCGAAGTGGGCCGCATGTCCTCCGCGCTCTCCACTCTTGGCCGATGGGCGTTCCGCGCCCGGCGCCTGGTGCTGACGCTGTGGATCGTGGCGCTCGCGGCGCTGGTCGCGGCCGCGGGGTTGCTGGGGACGGGCACCGACAACACCTACCGGATCCCCGGGACCGAGTCGCAGGACGCGTTGGACGCGCTGGCGCGCACATTCCCGCAGTTCAGCGGCACGTCTGCGCAGCTGATCGCGGTCGCGCCGGACGGGGGAGACGTCACGACCCCGGAGTTCCAGGACGCCGTCGAGAGCGCGGTGACGGCGATCGCCGCGATCCCGCAGGTCTCCGGCGCGACGAGTCCGTACGGGTCGGCGTCGAGCCCGAACATCGCGTCCGACGACTCCGCGGTCCTGGTGCCGATCCAGCTGTCGGTGGGCACCACGTCGGTCCTGCCGTCGACGGCGCAGGCATTGCAGGACGCCGGCGCCTCGCTGCAGGAGGCYCTGCCGGCGGGATCCGAGGTAGCCGTCGGAGGTCAGCTCTTCGCGCAGAGCGCCGCGGGCATCGGCGTCACCGAGCTCATCGGCATCGCGGTGGCGTTCGGGGTCCTGCTGCTGACGTTCGCGTCGTTCGCCGCGGCCGGCATGCCGCTGGTGACGGCGCTCATCGGCGCGGGCGCCTCGCTGGCGATCGTCTTCGTCGGCACCCGGTCGCACACGATCACGTCGACGACGCCACTGCTCGCGCTCATGCTCGGGCTGGCGGTCGGCATCGACTACGCGCTGTTCATCATGTCCCGCCACCAGGACCAGCTGAAGCAGGGCCTCGAGCCCGAGGAGTCGGCGTCGCGCGCGGTCGCCACGGCCGGCTCGGCGGTCGTGTTCGCCGCGACGACCGTGATCATCGCGCTGCTGGGGCTCAGCGTGGCGGGCATCCCGTTCCTCACGACGATGGGCGTGGCGGCCGCGCTGGCGGTGTCGATGGCCGTACTGGTGTCGACCACGCTCACGCCGGCGCTGCTCGGCTTCGCGGGCTGGCGCGTCGCGCCCAAGACGTTCCGTCCCGGGGCTGTGGCCGCCGCCGAGCACGACGACGAGCCCGAGAAGGCGAAGACGCGCCCGCGGACGCGCACGGCCCTGCGCTGGGTGCGGCTGGTGACGCGCCGGCCGATCGTGACGGTCCTCGTCGTCGTGGCGACCCTCGGGGTCGCCGCGATCCCCGTGACGGTGCTGAGGCTCGCGCTCCCCGACGCGGGCTCCCTCGAGGAGTCCGCACCCGCCCGGATCACCTACGACCTCGTCGCCGAGCACTTCGGCCCCGGGTACAACGGGCCCCTCGTCGTGACCGGCCTGGTCATCCAGAGCACCGATCCCGTCGGCCTGGTGAACGACGTCGCGGCCGAGATCACCGCGCTGCCCGGGGTCGCCTCGGTGCCGCTGGCCACGCCGAACGAGGACGGCGACACGGGCGTGATCCAGGTGATCCCCGAGGGCGGTCCGGACTCCGAGGCGACCAAGGCCCTCGTCGGCGAGCTGCGGTCCCAGCACGACCACTTCCAGCGGGAGTACGGGGTGGACCTCGCGGTGACCGGCTACACCGCGGCCGGCATCGACATCTCCGCGCAGCTCGCCGAGGCGCTCCTGCCGTTCGGCCTGCTCATCGTCGGGCTGTCGCTGGTGCTGCTCGCGATGGTCTTCCGGTCGGTCGTCGTGCCCGTGACCGCCGCGCTCGGGTACGTCCTGTCGCTGCTGGCGGCCCTCGGGCTGACGGCGCTGGTGTTCGTCGACGGCGTGCTGGCGGGGCCGCTCAACGTGGCATCCGTCGGCGCGGTGATCAGCTTCATGCCGATCATCCTCATGGGCGTCCTGTTCGGCCTGGCCATGGACTACGAGGTCTTCCTGGTCAGCCGGATGCGGGAGGACTACGTCCACCACGGCGACCACGAGCAGGCGATCGAGCACGGCTTCGTCGGCTCCGCCCGTGTGGTCACCGCCGCGGCGATCATCATGGTCGCCGTCTTCGCCGCGTTCATCCCGGAGGGCGACGCCTCGATCCAGCCGATCGCGTTCGGGCTGGCGGTCGGGGTGGCCATCGACGCCTTCGTCGTCCGGATGACGTTCATCCCCGCCGTGCTCGCCCTGTTCGGTGACCGGGCCTGGTGGATCCCCGCGTGGCTGGACCGCGTCCTGCCGCGCTTCGACGTCGAGGGGGAGGGGCTCGCCCAGGAGCTCGCGCTGGTCGGCTGGCCCGAGGGACCGGAGCCGGCGATCGCGGCGGAGGGCCTGCGTGTCGCCGCMCTGCCCGGGGCCGTCGACGTCCTGGTCCCGCCCGGGGACGTGCTGGTGGTGCGGGGCGGCACGGCGAGCGAGCGGCGCGCGCTCCTCCTCGGGCTGGGCGGACGCGTGCCGGTGGTCGAGGGGCGCGTGCGGGTGGCGGGGCTCGTGCTGCCGCCGCGGGCCGGCACGGTCCGTCGACGGACCTCCTACGTGGACGTCATGCGGTCGACGGATCTGCGGGCGGCCCTGCGCGGCCCGGCGTCCGTGGTTCTGGTCGACGGGGCGGACGGGCCGGCCGACCCCGACGTCCGCGACACCGTCCGCCAGGCCCTGGCCGACGCCGTGGCCGACCGGGCCGTCACGCTGGTCGTCGCGTGCCGTGCCGACGCGGTGGTCGACGACCTCCTGCCGCCCGATCGAGCCGTGCACACCCTCGTGCTCGCCCCGGCGCCCGCGGCGGTGCCGTGATGCGATCCGTCGACCGCCTCGGCGCGCTCGCGGTGGTCGGTCTGGTGCTGCTCCCGCTCGCGATCGCCGGACTGCTCACCTGGGCTCTGTCCACGCCGGCGCAGCACCTCGACCGCGTCACGGCGGCGATCGTCAACGACGACGTCCCCGTCACGCTGAACGGCAAGACGCTCCCGGTCGGCCGCCAGCTCGCCGCCGGCCTGATCGAGCAGGGTGGGTACGACTGGGTGCTGACCAACGACGACGAGGCCGCCGAGGGGCTGGCCGGCGGCCGCTACGTCGCCGTCGTCACCATCCCGACCTCGTTCTCGGCGTCCGCGACGTCGTTCTCCGGCCCGGCGCAGGACGCGCAGCAGGCCGACATCCGGGTGACGACRGCGCCGTCGTCGGCGCTCCTCGACCCCGCGTTCACGCAGGCGATCACCGATGCGGCTGTCGCGGCGGTGAACAAGCAGCTGATCGCGCAGTACCTCGACCAGCTCCTCACCGGCTACAGCACCCTCAACCAGCAGATCGGCCAGGCGGCTGCCGGGGCGGACGAGGTGGCAGCCGGGGCCGCGTCCCTCGCCGGGGGTGCCCAGCAGCTGGCCACAGGTGCGGACCAGCTGTCCGCGGGTCTGCAGAACGTCGACGCGGGGGCCGGCGCCCTGTCGGACGGCCTGGCCGAGCTCGACTCCGGGGTGCAGGACCTGCCGGGCCAGACCGCCCAGCTGGCCAAGGGCTCCGCCGCGGTCGCCGGCGGGCTCGACGAGGTGGCCTCGGGCCTGGACGACGCGATCGCMCAGCTCACCGCCGTCCAGGCGACGGTCTGCGCCAGCCCCGGACCGGCGTGCGACGGCGTCACCGGTGCCCTGCAGAGGTTGCAGGCGCAGGCGCCGACGGTCGAGACGCTCGCCGGCGGCGCCGACGCCGTCGCCGCCGGGAACAAGACGCTGGCCGCCGGCATGCCGCCGCTGGTCGACGGCATCGACTCGGCCGCCGCGGGTGCCGCGCAGCTCGCCGACGGTGCGGGGCAGGCCGTCGGGGGCGCCGAGGCGCTGGACACGGGCAGCCAGAGCCTGGCCTCCGGAGCCGACCAGGTGGACACCGGCGCCGCGCAGCTGTCGGACGGGCTCACGCAGGCCGTCGCGCAGATCCCCGCCTACTCCGCCGACGACGTCGGGATCCTCTCCACCGTCGCCTCCCAGCCCGTGCGGGCCGACCAGCTCACCCCTGCGCCAGGCATGCAGGCCGTCCCGTTCTTCGCGGCGATCGCCCTCTGGATCGGCGCCGTCGTCGTCGCGGCGACCCGGGCGGCCGTGCCGGGCGCTGCCCTGCTCACCGCGGAGACCTCGGTGTCGATCACCCGCCGCGCCGCGCTCCCCGGGGCCGCGATCGGCGCGCTGCAGGGTGTCGTCACCGCCGTCGCCGTGCTGTTCGCCGTGCAGGTCGACGCGTCCGCCTGGGTGGCGTTCGTCGTCGCGAGCGCGGTCGTCGGGCTCGTCTTCGTGGTCGTGAACCAGGGGCTCGCCGCTGCCTTCGGCGGTGTCGGCCGGTTCGTGGCCGTGCTCGTCGCGGTGGTCGCGCTCGCGGTCGGGCTGACCTCGACGGTGCCGCCGACGGTCGCGGGTCTCTCGAACCTGCTGCCGACGGCGCCCGGCTTCGGGGCACTGCTGGGCGCGTTGACCGGCGACACCGCGACCGCTCGGTCCGCGGTCGTCGGGCTCGTGCTCTTCGGGGTCCTGGGCGTGCTGCTGGTGCTCGCCGGTGTCGCCGCGCGCCGCCGCTCGCGGGCCCGTGACCTGGCCGGTTCGGTGGCCTGACGCGCGCGGAGGCCGCGCCCACCTGCGCAGTCGCCCGAGATTCACACGCGGGGGCCCGCCCACGGAGCCCATCGCTGGGTTACGGTCGAATTGCAGTAATCCAGACATCACACCGAAGGAGCACTCCATGTCGGACGACCAGTCCACCGATGTCGTCGCCGCTGTCAGCGACGGCGCGTACACCCTCCTCGTGGCCGATTTCGCGGACACCGACACGGCGTGGGGGGCGTACGAGAGCCTCAAGGAGGTCGCGGACGGCAAGACGCTGGACATCGAGGGCGTCATCGTCGTCAAGCGCGGCGCCGACGGCGGCCTCGAGGTCCAGAAGGCGACCGACCACAGCACGCGTCGCGGACTCGGCTGGGGCGTCGTCGGGGGTGTCGCGCTGGGCATCATCTTCCCGCCGTCCATCATCGGCAGCGCCGCCGTGCTGGGCGCGGTCGGCGCCGCGACGGGCAAGGCCCGCGAGCTGCACCACCGCAAGGAGCTGACCGAGGAGCTCCAGGACGCCATCGCCCCCGGACACTCGGGCATCGTCGCCCTCGTGTCCAACCCGAGCGTGGTCGAGATCCGCAAGGCGCTGGACAAGGCGGATGCGATCGTCGAGAAGGCGCTCGACAAGGCCGAGGCCGAGGAGATCAAGGCCGCGGCCGACGAGATCCAGGCCGAGACGAAGTAGCTGCACTGGCGGCGTCCGGGTCGGCGGGTGACCATCGAAGGGTGCCCAAGACAACCCGATCCGGCGCCGCCAAGCAGAGCGAGCTGCCCAGCACGCTGCAGCGTTCCGACGAGTGGGCGCAGCGCACCTACGCGCACGCCTACGACGCGGCGATCGAGCAGTACGACGGCGACGAGGAGCGGGCGCACCGTGTCGCGTTCGCCGCGCTGAAGCACACGCACGAGAAGGTYGGCGACAGCTGGCGGCCGAAGCAGGAGCCCGGACCGTCCGACCGCCACTCCGAGGAGGGCTACGGGTCGACCGCGCCCACGGCGGGTGGCGTCGACGCCAACGCCGGCAAGGCGCACCTGTACGAGGTCGCGAAGGAGCTCGAGATCGACGGGCGCTCGCGGATGAGCAAGGACGAGCTCGTCGCGGCGATCGAGAAGGAGAACGACCGGCGCAGCCGGCAGGCGCTGCAGTGACGGAGCGCATGGTCGACGTCGGCGACGGCGTGCAGCTCTGCGTCGACGTCCAGGGTGCGGGCCGGCCGCTCGTCCTGGTGCACGGTGCCGGTTGCGGGC